>NZ_CAWUDP010000011.1:0-149740 GCF_963920835.1 Scytonema sp. PCC 10023 | reverse complement strand
GGTTGGTGTCGCTGCTCTTTGTCGCAGTTTGAATGCTAATGGTTTGGTTGTCGGTGCAACCGCTGTGGGCGAAGGTTCTGGTTCTGGTGGTTTTGGTGTTGGTGCGACGGCACTTTGTAGTGGTTCTGGTGGTGTGGTTGGTGTCGCTGCTCTTTGTCGCAGTTTGAATGCTAATGGTTTGGTTGTCGGTGCAACCGCTGTGGGCGAAGGTTCTGGTTCTGGTGGTTTTGGTGTTGGTGCGACGGCACTTTGTAGTGGTTCTGGTGGTGTGGTTGGTGTCGCTGCTCTTTGTCGCAGTTTGAATGCTAATGGTTTGGTTGTCGGTGCAACCGCTGTGGGCGAAGGTTCTGGTTCTGGTGGTTTTGGTGTTGGTGCGACGGCACTTTGTAGTGGTTCTGGTGGTGTGGTTGGTGTCGCTGCTCTTTGTCGCAGTTTGAATGCTAATGGTTTGGTTGTCGGTACAACGGTGGTTGGCGAAGGTTCTGGTTCTGGTGGTTTTGGTGTTGGTGCTATTGCCTCTGGCACTGGGCTTTGCGCAATCGCCTCCGGTACTGGGCTTTGCCCAATCGCACTTTGTAGTGGTTCTGATTGTTTAGTAGTAGGAGCAACCGCACTTTTCTGAGGTTCGGGTTCTAGTTTTTCAGGAGATTGATTTGGTGATCCTGCTTTTTGTTGCGTTTGTTCTTTAAGCAATATCTCAGAAGGTTTAGAAGCAGCAGAGGTGGGTGCAGTGGATGATGCCGACTTAGCAGTCGAAATAGGTGTTTGAGGTTTTGCTTTTCCACCTGCAACAGAATCTTTGGTAGCGCGTCGTGAAGTTTGGGGAGGCGTTTTTGTCGTATTGGGAGGAACTTCAACGTACTCAATTGGTATTGGTTCGGAAAGCTCTTGCTTAGGCGCAAAAGCTCGCAGCCAATAATCGCTGCCAAGAAAGAGAATAGAGTGCAGCAGGATGGAAATCACTACACTAAAGACCAGATTCTCTGGGCGATCGCTTCTTGCGAAGCTGCGCCAAGTGTAATCGCTTCTGTAGCCCTGTAATTTATCAGACTTAGCCATGTTATTGTGCCTTGTTGACAGCACCCTCAACTGTTTATTTAACAATGTAGGTGTGGTGACTGGCAAACATCAGCAATGCCGGCTTGTTGTGTCAGGCAATCTTTCATCTTAACCATCTGCATCAATGCGGTAGGATAGCGCGAACCAGCAGCTATTCCTGGTGGCATGATAGCATCCATTTGAAGTAATTCATCCGGAGTCAGTTGAACTTCTAACGCGCCAACGTTCTCTTCAATTTTTGCAACACAACCGTCTCGGGCGCGTTTTTCGGCTTTGGCTCACTCTTTGTCAAAATAGCTCAACTACTTGTCTATTCTGAGTTAAACATGATTTTTTATAAGTACAAATCTTACCCGAAACTTATTGATAATGATAATAAGCTTCAGGATAGGGGGGGCGAGTGACGTTCGCCCCCCACTGCACGATTATCATTCTTCAACGCATTTATTTCAACTTTTAGACGTATTGACAAAATACACACTTATTTTTAGATGATTCAGAATGGGCTGAATTAATGCTCTAAAAGTTAACGGAGTCGCGGAAGTCCCCACCCTCAATGTACCCATAGGGTGGGGATGGACACCGGGAGACGACGAAACACCCCGCTCACGGCAATAACCGCAGGTTATTTAGTGCAAGGGGTGGTAGAGGAGTCTCCAATCTCTGATGTCGGTAGTCGGTCTATGTAATCTTCAATAATTTGAGTGATTGTCTTTTCTTTGTTCGCGGCATATAACCGGATTTTATTCAATCGACGTTCGCTAATTCTAATATGCAATCCTTTGGTTTTCATGATAAATACGTCTATACAAAGTCTAAACGTATGCTATCATAGGTGTATCAGCTAACCAGTGACCAATCGACACAAACGTACTAGCAATTGCTAGGTGAACAGTGCGAACGCGAGTGCGTGCCCGAAGGGCATACGTTGGGAACGGTACAGAACCATGACAATTGGTAAGGGGTTGCATTGAGAAAGATTGCTTCATGCATGAAACCATCAATGCGTAAAACCAGTTTGGTTTGGTTGTTTAACTTTCGTGTCCTTGTACAAAGTTCCGGTGGGGCGTCACGGAACTCGCTTACTGCCTGTGGAGGTATCGAAACGTGGATGTTGCTGTATGACTTGTTCTTGGGGCATCTGGAGTAACGACCAATGAAGCAGGAAATTTCTATAAGGCGACTTGTAGAAGCCCCACCCTCAGCCGTCAGGCAGAGTGGGGAGAACGTCACCTCCAGTTAGATGACCTGCACCCTTAGAAAATTGTTTAATTGAACAAGCGACCTTGTCTGATTCTCTGGTGAATCCATTGGCAGTTTCAGTAGGGTTTGTCCATTGAGTCTAGGAGCGCAGACATCATGCATCAGGGAATCGTGATTTCCCTCGGTAGCGTCAATGCTGATTTTCAAGTGCGGGTCGATCGCCGTCCTGACTTGAGCGAGACGCTGTTGGCACACGACTTTCTCCAACTGAGCGGTGGTAAAGCGGCAAATGTTGCCTATCTGGCTCGCAAACTGAATGTTTCGGCAATGCTGATTGCCCATGTGGGTGACGATGCATTGGCAGAACAGGCATTACAACCGCTGCGAGACATCGGTGTTGACCTGCGCCACGTACATACCGTTGTAGGCAAACCTACAGGTGTTTCGATGATTACCGTTCCGCCGGATGGCAAGAAGGGAATTATTCTGGCTGGAAATGCAAACAACGACTGGTCAAAGGACGATATTGCTGAGGTGGGTGCAGCCATTGCAGACGCACCGTTAGGCTCGGTGCTGGTGGTTGATTACGAGATTGCCCCTTTTATCGTTGAACACGCGATTGCTGCTGCTCATGAGCGAGACATCCCAGTCATCCTCGATCCATCGCCCGCGGATCGAGTTGATCCAAAACTATTCCCACAGGTGACTTACATCGTTCCCGATGCGGGGGAGGCGAAGAAGTTAACAGGTATCGCGATCGACTCAGTGGATCACGCAATGCAAGCCGCCCATCACTTTATGGAGCAGGGGGTTAAAAACGCCTGTGTCAAACTGGAAGATGGTGGCTGTGTTCTGGTGAACCGAGATATGAGGTTCCATGTTCCGTCCATCCCATTAGAGGTTGTCGATGCGACGGGTGCCGGGGATGCTTTTGCGGGTGCTCTTGCCGTTGCTGTGCTGGAAGGTCGCTCACTGCAGGATGCTGCCTGTTTTGCTACGGCTGCCTCGCACGCTGCCGTGACGAAGTATGGTTCCCAACCTGCCTACCCGACGCGATCGCAGCTAAACACACTCTTTGAACAACTCACCCATCATGCCCATGTCCTTTCCTAGCAACCCTCATCCCCCAGAAGACGCCTGGAGTATTGTCTATGATGACTACGATCCTGAAGAAGAAGGTCGCCGGGAAGCCTTGTGTGCGCTTGGAAACGGCTATTTCGTCACCCGTGCGGCGGCACCGGAGGCAACAGCGGATGACGTTCACTACCCTGGCACCTATCGGGCAGGTCTCTACAATCGCCTGGTTAGTCAGGTCAATGATGAGGAGGTGGATGACGAGTCAATCGTTAATCTGCCCAACTGGTTGTCGCTGACGTTTCGGATTGATGGTGATGAGTGGTTTTCCATCGACACCGTTGAGATTCTTGCTTATCGCCAAATTTTGCAATTGCGGCAGGGTCTTCTACAGCGCGAGGTGCAGTTTCGCGATCGCCAAGGACGGCAAACAACGCTACGGGAACAGCGCTTTGTCAGCATGGATCAAGCGCATCTTGCCGGACTGCACATTGAGCTAACGGCACAGAATTGGTCAGGCAATTTAGAAATTCGTTCGGCGATTGATGGACGTGTTACCAATAATAATGTTGAGCGCTATGCACCGTTCAACAAACAACATTTGCAGCCAGTTGGCACCGGAACAATAAAGCCAGAGGGGATTTGGCTGGCAATGCGTACCTGCCAATCTCACATTGACATTGCAATGGCAGCCCGGACTCGCGTCGCTGTGAACGGACATGAGTTTGATGCAGAGCGAACCCACGACTGCGACGAATCCCAGGTTGCAGAGCGAATACAGGTGCAGGTTGATCGTGGTGCAACAGTTGCGATCGAAAAGATTGTTGCCCTTTACACCTCACGTGATCCGGCAATAGCTGAAAGCACAGAAGCCGCGCAGCAAGCTATCCAACGCGCTGCCAGGTTTGCCGAGTTGCTCAAGGCACATCAGCGAGCCTGGGAACGGCTCTGGCTTCGCTGCGACTTTGACCTCGACCCGGTGAAATATCTGGAAGCAGCCCGACTGCACATCTTTCATCTGCTGCAAACCGTCTCACCCCACACCGTTGACTTGGATGTCGGTATCCCGGCGCGGGGCTGGACTGGGGAAGATTATCGCGGGCACATTTTCTGGGATGAAACTTTTGTGCTATCGTTTTTGTCCTGTCGGTTTCCGGCGATCGTGCGTTCCATTTTGCTGTACCGCTATCGGCGACTCGATGAAGCACGACGATTGGCGCGTCAGCACGGGTACCGGGGTGCGATGTTTCCTTGGCGCAGTGCCAGCACCGGAGGCGAAGAAACTCCCCGCTTTCAGTTCAATCTCCTTTCAAAACGGTGGATGCGAGACAACACCTGTCTGCAACGCCACATTGGGGCAATCATCGCCTACACGGTTTGGCAGTACTACATCACAACCAACGACCAAGTGTTCTTGAGCGATTGGGGCGCTGAACTGCTGATTGAAATTGCCCGTTTCTGGGCGAGTATTGCCACCTATAACCCTAAGCGCGATCGCTATGAAATTTTGGGTGTCATGGGACCAGACGAATACCACACAACGTATCCCGCGGCAGAAACTCCTGGCATTAACAACAATACTTACACCAATTTGATGGCGGTCTGGACCCTTTGCCGGGCGCGGGAGGCACTCGATCAACTGCCCCCTTCCCGTCGGGCTGAGCTTTGGCAAGTATTGGAACTGAGCCAGGATGAGATTGACCAGTGGGATGTCACAAGCCGCAAGATGTATGTCAGCTTCCACGACGATGGGATTTTGAGCCAGTACGAAGGATTTGAGCGTCTGCAAGCGTTTGATCTACAGCAGTTCCGCGAGCAGCACGGCAAGCAGCGAATTGAGTGGATCCTAGAGGCAGAAGGCGACGACATCAATCGCTATCAAATCGCCAAGCAAGCCGATGTTGCCGTTTTGTTCTTTCTGCTAAACGAAACCGAACTGACAGCCCTACTGGAACGGTTAGGATACGCTTTTGACCGGGAGCAGATGCAGCGGACGATCGCCTATCACCTGCAGCGCACTGCTCACGAATCGAGTTTGTCCCATCTTGTTTATGCAGGGGCAACAGCGACGCTTGATCGCGATACCTCCTGGCAGCTATTCAGGCAGGCATTGTTCACCGATTGCTCTGATGGAGGCGGTTCGAGCACAAAAACGGGCATCCATTTGGGTGCGATGGCGGGTACGCTACACATACTCCATCACTGCTATCTCGGCTTGCGCGCCGATCATGAAACTCTCTACCTCGATCCATCGTTTCCGGCGCACTTGAATCGGCTGCGTGTCAGTTTGAATCACCAGTGCAACGATCTGCTTCTTGAGATTACTCAAAAGCATCTGAGCATTACAGCCGCTCCTGAAAACAGGGAATCTGTAAAGATTATCTGTCAGGGACAAGTTGCAACTGTGCAACCCGGCACTTCGATCATCATTCATCTACAGTAAAACGGCGGATGAAAAAGCGATTAGGGATATCTTTTTCTCGTCCTGGCAAAAGGCGATGACGGATACGCGCCTCAGTGACCCAGACATTGCGACCTGCTACAGTCAAGTTAACTGGTGACTCGATGTCTGCTGCTATGGTTTCCACCGACTTAGGTTGAGTCCCAGGCGAAAGAACATCGATACGTAGGAGGCGACCATTTCCACTTGTAACTGCACCTTCAGTAACGAGCAATCTGCCATCTGGTGCAAACTGCATTCCGTCTGGGTTTTCTAGCTTGCGCGGCAGAGGTATAGGCTCAACTTTTACACGTCCCTGGGATTCTGGTACCACCTTAAACAATTCTCCACCAGAGAATAGCGCCACGACCATAACACCATCCGGTCTACGGGCAATACCCGAGAGTCCTATCTCCTTGGTAGCCCAGCGTGTGTCTTCTGCCCAAATTTGAAGCTGAGTTGCCCCAGGCGCGAGATAGTAGATGCGGGGGCGCGAACTGTCGGTAAGGTAAACGCCGCCATCTGCATCAAGCGCCATGTCATTGCCAAAGCCACCATCAGGCATCAAAGTTACACGCAAAACCTTTCCCGTACGGGTATCGATTGCGAAAATCCGATGCGAACGGCGAATAGTTTCACCATTTGAACCAGGAACTCCAAGAAAATCAGGAGAGGTTCCCCAAAGAATTCCTCGCCGTTCGTCTAGTCGTAGACTTGTAGCGGCAAAGATTTCGTCGCTTCCAGGGAAGAAAGCCTCGCTCTTGCCTTGGGGATTAATACGCAGTATTCGCCCGCTTGTGACCGAACCGACATACAGCGTTCCATCGCTAGCGCGTGCAATTCCGTTTGGATAATGGAAATCAGCAGGCAACTCGATAGGGGGTAGCACTTGTGCAGGCGCAGCGATAGACTGAACAGAGCTAGAGACAAACACCACAAGTGCAGCAGTAGAAAGGAATGTCTTAAGCATGAAATTTGACCTCCTCAAGTTCTTGCGATCAATTCCTCAAACCTGGAATAGTCCACCCGCCATCAACTAAAATGCTTTGACCAGTCACAAATGAAGCAGCATCCGAACACAGCCAAAGAACGGTTTCGGCGACTTCCTCGGGAGTTCCCAAACGTTGCATGGGAGTATGAGCAATAAAGGGTTTGAGAAGCGCCTCATCATCACCAAATCGCCGCAACATTGGTGTATCTATGATGCCAGGATTAATGTTATTTATACGGATGTTATGCTGGGCAAATTCAAGAACTGCTGGTCGTATGAGTCCATCGATTCCGGCTTTGCTAGCAGAATAAATGGTTGAACCAGCCAGCCCACCAACAGCAAGCCAAGAAGAGGTGTTAACAATAGCACCACCCGTTCCCTGCTTAAGTAAGGCTTCGATTTCATATTTCATACACAGCCAAACTGCTTTCAAGTTGACTGCAATAGTCTGATCCCAGATTTCTTCTGTAAGCTCGGTCATGGGAGCGAATACCCCTTCCGTGCCAGCGTTGTTGAAAGCACAATCTAATCGACCGTAGATATCCACTGTTTTGTCAATGAGCTTCTGAATTTCGGCACTATTGGCGACATCCGTCTGGATGAAAGTCGCTTCCCCGTTAGCATCACGAATCATTTGCACCGTCTCTTTACCTTCATCCTCACGGCGACTGGCAACGACAACGCTTGCGCCTTCCCTTGCAAATGCAATTGCAGTCGCACGACCAATACCTGAGCTACCCCCAGTGACTAGGGCAACTTTATCTTTGAATCGCATGATAATTCCCCTTTGCTACGTGGTGTAAATGACTTTTACAGCGGTTTGCATTTGCATTCGACACAATTCTTGTGGGGTGGACATCTTGTCCGCCGACACAATTCTTGTGGGGCGGACATCTTGTCCGCCGACACAATTCTTGTGGGGTGGACATCTTGTCCGCCCCCAATCCAGGACGGGCGAGACGCCCATCCCACAAGAAAATGAGCCACAAGAAAATTAGCCACAAGAAAATTAGATTGTAGTCCACTGCATTCAATTGAAAACCGCTCTAAAGACAAAACAAAATCCCCCAAATTTATCTGTGCGGTTATTCTGCATTCTGTGTTCTGCGTTCTGTGTTCTTCTTTATGATTGTCATTATGTAATGACTCTCAAAGTTCTGTCCAAGACCTTTTTTGCGCTAAGGTGATACCAAATAGGTATCACCGCTATGGAACTGCGACAGATAAAATATTTCGTCACTGTTGCTGAAGAATTAAACTTTCGTCGTGCCGCTGAACGACTGTACATGGAACAGCCGCCACTGAGTCGTCAGATTCGCCACTTGGAAGAAGAACTGGGCGTGGAGTTATTCCACCGGACGAAGCGCGGTGTCACCCTGACGGAAGCAGGACAAGCATTTTTGGAGGAGGCGCGGCTCACACTTACGCAAGCAGAACTTGCTGTACAAGCAGCAAAGTTGGCAAGTCGTAGCAAACAAACCACGCTTAAAATCGGGTTTTCGATTTGTACCTTTAATCGGCTACTGCCGGAAATGATACAGGGATTTCGCCAAGATTTTCCTGATGTCGAAGTCAATTTGCAAGAAATGACCACTGTAGCGCAAGTAAAAGCGTTGCAAGCAAGTGAAATTGATGTTGGGTTCCTGCACTTGCCTATTGATGCAGATGATTTACACACAGAAGTCGTTATTGTAGATCAATTCGTCGCAGTTTTACCGGAAAATCATCCGTTAGCGAAACTGCCCCAGTTATCATTGCGATCGCTCGCCGAAGAACCGTTTGTTTTGTTCTCCAGACAAGCCAAACCCGATTTTTACGAACAACTCATCAATACTTGTCAACAATTTGGTTTCACACCGCGTATAGTTCAAGAAGCTACTCCGCCGGAAGTCGCCATCAGTTTTGTGGCGGCTGGGGTAGGAGTTTCACTCGTGACTGCTATCCATCAAGAAAAGCAGAACTCTGGTATCGTCTTCCGAAAACTTAGTGATGCGATTCCACCATTAGAAATTGCGATCGCTTGGCAACAAAATAATACATCTTCGGTTGTGCGCTCTTTTGTGGAGCTGGCGAAGAAAATCAAATCCCCAAACTGAATGTTTTCTCTGTTCTGCCGTCAATTTTTTTGGAAATTAAACCACAGATGGACACAGATGGACACAGATAATTTATCTGCATCCATCTGCAGTTTCAAAGAGCCAAAAACCAGATTTTTGCAACAAATCCATTCTCACTTTTTCGCGTTGCTCTCACTTAAGATAGGGTCAGAACTTGCTACGCTTGCAATGCAATCAAGTGTGCATACAACCCATTTCGTTGCAGCAATTGTTGATGATTGCCAATTTCAACAATCTGTCCCTTATCCAGCACAACAATTCGGTCAGCCTTACGAATTGTAGAAAGTCGATGGGCGACAACAAATGTGGTACAATTTTTCATTAACCGTTCAAGAGCTTCTTGAATCAAAGCTTCCGATGCAGTGTCTACTGAAGCCGTTGCTTCATCTAAAAACAGCACTTTGGGATGACGAACTAAGGCACGGGCGATCGCCAGGCGTTGACGCTGCCCACCTGAGAGTTTTGTTCCATTTTCACCAATCAGAGTATCAAGTCCTTGTGGTAAGTTGAGGATAAATTCTAGTGCGTTAGCATCTTGGATTGCTTGGTGTAACTGCCTTTCACTCACCCCTTGCAACCCATAAAGAACGTTTTCCCGCACAGTCCCCTCAAACAGAATCGTTTCTTGGGGAACTACTGACACAAACTGGCGATAAGTTCTTAAATCCAGAGCGTTCATGTCTTGCCCGTCGAGATAAATCTGTCCTTGTGTCGGTCGCAAAAAACCAATCACAAGATTGAGCAAGGTGGACTTTCCGGCTCCTGAGGGACCTACGAACGCGATTGTTTCACCAGGAACAACATGAAGCGAAATATTATCAACTGCTGGATGCTCGCTGCTAGGATAAATGAAACTAACAGCATCAAATAAAAACTCTCCTCGCACTTGCCTGACTGGGTGCTTGCCTTGATTCTGTTCTATGTCGGGACACTCCAAAATTTCACCCACCGAGCGAATCGACTCAAAACCTGTTCCAATCTGTGGTAGCACTGCCAGAATTTGGACGATGGAATTAGTGAGGGCGTCAAAATAACCTGTTAACAGAATCACGTCACCAGAAGTGATTCCCATCTTACCGGTGTAAGCCATATAAGCAGAGGTCACCAAACAGATAGCACTAAACAGGCGCAGCGTCACCCAGCTCGATGCATTAGTTATGGCGTTAATGCCATCTAAACTCATTGCCGCCCTTTTAACGGAGATCAGGCGCTGTTGTGTCCGATCAATTTCGGTTTCTTCGATCCCATGCGCCCGTGTGACTGGAATAAGCTTAATCATCTCAATCAGGTGAGAAGATATGCCCTCCATTTGTCGGCGGAAAATATGATTACGCTGTTGAATCGGCTTTTTGAGGACTTGCACTAAAATCACTGCCGCCGGCACTGTTGCAGCAAAGAAGAACAAAAACTTCCAGGCACGCATCGCAGTAATGGTGATCGCAATCAAAATAGTCAATAACGCTGAAGGTAGAAACTGAAAAATGGAGCTTGTCAGTTGCTGAATTTCTTCTACATCCCGCAACAGCTTCACTTGTAGTACTCCTATACTACGCTGCTTGTAAAATCCGATGGAAAGCTGTTGCAACTGTCGCGTCAATAAATCGCGCACATTAGTTTCCATTTGGCGGGTTGCCGCACTCAAACTCATGATGTGCAAATAGTGGGTGGGAATATTTTGTACAATGGATACCGCTAAAATCGCCCCATTAAGCCATAGCTGTGTTAGCGAATGCTCTTGAGGGCGAGAGATGATATCGATGATGTTGGCAATGACAACCGGTCGAATCCACTCTGGGCTATGTTTGATGACGTAGAACACCATTGACAGTGCTAGCTTGTCCCAGTCATGAGAGTACAGCAGAAGTAACGTTTTAAATGGAGCATGACTGCGGTAAAAAGGCAATAGCAGCTTTGTGTTGGATTGTCGCTTGTGGTTAGGTCCTTTCATGGATGAGCAACGTGAACTACCGGCACTGACCTAACGGTAAAGTATACCGCTGCTTGGGCAAAACTAAGTATTAGTTAGATTGACATCGTTTTTCTGAGCACTATTAGGATTTATTGCCAATCTTACTAGTCTGTATACAACAAGTTTTTTGATTCCTAGCGGGGCGCTTGCCAATTGTCCTTCCCATAGATAGTGGGATTGGGATACGTCGGCTAGCAAATCGAAGGCTTTTCTTTAAGTATCTTGACTCTATACCGTCCAGACGGTATAGTAAATTTGTGAGAGGTTGCACTCCTCGAAGCAATCTAGATTTTGATTGCCGAAGACTTCATTGCTGAACAGTGCAATGCAGCGCTATTCCCTGTTGCTCTTTTGGACATTCCTATGGTTCCTCCCAAAAAGTCAAAATCTCGAGCAACCACTCGTGAAGCTCTCTTGCAAGCTGCTAGCCAGGTTGTGATCGACAAAGGTGTCGAGGCATTGACCTTGGATGCAGTAGCTCAACAAGCGGGAGTCAGTAAAGGGGGCTTGCTTTACCATTTCCCCAACAAAGACGCTTTGATGACGGGCATGGTGGAGCAACTGATTCGGGATTTTGATGCCGTCCTGCAATTAGAGTTTGAGCAGGATGATGCACCGGGGACACCGGGGCAGTGGGTGCGGGCATACATTCGGGCAACGCTACGTTTTAGCAAACAATCGCTGGCATTAATTGCCCGTCTTACTTCAATTGCGGCTGACTCGCCCAATCTGTTTGAAGCTGCCAAAGTCTATGATCAGCAGTGGCGACAGCGGATTGAAACCAGTGGAATTGATCCAACGAAGGCAACGATTATTCTGTTGGCGACCGATGGTCTGTGGTTATCAGAAGTATTCCAGGTTGGCACTCTAGAGGAACCTCGTCTCACTCAAGTTGTGGAAACGTTGCTTGCTATGACGCGAACAACCGAATCAGTTAGCTGATATTTTTGAATCCGTTAATTCAACGCTGATGGCTTCTCCAGTTCATTCAGTCAATTTGTTCTGCAAATTTTCATGATTTACCACCTTAAATCGCATACTCATCATGCTGATTGCTCAGTACATGACCAAAGCACTGACTACCTGGTCAGTTGGGTTTTTCCCCTATTTTGAGGTTTACGCAGCAGTCGCAGCGGGGATGGCAATGAAACTCGATCCGCTTTCATCGGTGGTTTGGGCAGTGTTTGGCAACTTTACTCCGATTCCTTTGCTCCTGTGGGGTTATAGTCGCCTGATGCGTATTCCGCAATTACGCGCCTGGTTGTTGCGGATGGAAAAACCGGGCGGACAAAAATTAAAACGCGCCTTTGATCGCTATGGAGCCTGGTTTCTCATTCTCATGATCCCGATTCTTGGCAGTTAGACGATCGCCGTTGTTGCCCCTATAATCGGCATTCATCCCAGACGAATACTCCTATTTTCATTCATCGGCATCACTCTCTATGGAGTGGTTACGGCTGTGGCGATAAGCTGAGTACAGCTTGCGCTTCGCGATCGCATTGGGCGTGAGTTAGTTCACGCACCATTAAGCCCCAACTTCAACGTTCGGTTTCTAACTTGTTCGTCATTCATCTGCCAGATAGCGAGAATCTGGCTCGGTTCAACCTGCAAATTTTTCGCTCATATACAAGGAGATCTATTATGCAAGCCAATCAACTATCGATTACAACACCAATGACTGAACTGTTTGGCAATCCCTTTCCCTGGTATGCCATAATGCGCCGTGAATCGCCCGTGTTCTATAACGCAGAGCAGCAAAGCTGGATGGTATTTCGCTATGAGGATGTGAAACAGGTATTTGCAGATTGGCAAACGTTTTCATCTAAAATACCATATCCACCAGAGCAAACCGATCTTACTCAAAGTCTGATCTCCACTGACCCACCCAAGCATCAATCGCTGCGATCGCTTGTTGGCAAAGTATTTACTGCTCGTCGGGTAGAAGAATTAGCACCGCGCATTACTCAACTTACCCATGAACTGATCGATAAAGTTTATGGTCAAGAGCGGATGGACTTCATGCATGACTTGGCAATTCCACTGCCAATCATTGTGATTGCTGAAATTTTGGGTGTTCCCATTGAAGATCGGCATGACTTCAAACGCTGGTCAGATGGCATTGTGGTGTATGAGCCGAGTGCACCGAAAGCAATGGGTGACTACTTCCGACATCTGCTAGAGCAACGGCGACAAAATCCTGGCAAAGACTTGATTAGTGATTTAATTGCTGCTCACGAAGCTGGTGAAACCCTGACGGCTCAAGAATTGGTCGATTTCTGCATGCTGCTGCTAATAGCTGGCAATGAAACCACAACCAACCTGCTGGGGAATGCCATTCTTTGTTTTAACGAATATCCAGAAGCGTTTGAGCGGCTGAAGCAAGAACCTCAATTGCTGCCGGTGGCGATCGAGGAAGTATTGCGCTATCGCTCATCAGTCCAGGGGATGGAACGGTTTACCAAAACAGAAACCCAACTGGGGGGACAGACAATTCCAGCAGGACAAATGGTAATCGTTTGGATCGGGTCAGCCAATCGGGATGAGACTCAGTTTGATCGCCCAGATGAGTTTGTGGTCGATCGTGACCCAAATCCACATTTGTCCTTTGGTAACGGCATCCACTTTTGCCTGGGTGCGCCCTTAGCTCGTCTAGAAAGCAAAATCGTGCTAAGTGCTGTACTAGAACGCCTGCCAAACCTACGCATTGACCCAAACGCCACGCTGGAATTTATTCCCTCAACGGGGGTGCATGGCGTTAAGTCCTTGCCTGTCCTGCTTTAACCATCAGAGGCTGAGCTATCTGATATATCGTTATTCTTGGCACAGATAGATGCGATCGCTCGGCGACAAATAAATGGGAGCGTGAACATCTAAATGCTGCAAACGCGCTTGAGCCAGTAATTTGGCAAAATATTCTGAGCGATTGTCAAAGGTTTGACCAATGGCGATCGCTCATCGGATTACGAGTGCAAAGTTTTTGAACGAAGCCAGCTAACGCCAAAAGTCAGCGGTTGCAGTGGACTCGAAACGCAGCAGCGATCGCCCGTCAATCCGCTGCACTGACGTGTTAGCTGGATGCCGCCACCGATCGCCCTCAACCACTTACTCTCTCCCACTCACCGATCGCCTCTCACTACCGCCCTCACCAACGATCTCCTGAGCGGCTTGAGACACCACCACAAACCTCAAACAACGGTCACAACCAACCATCTCCTGAGCGTTTTCGCACTCACTAATAGCCTCCAAGAACAAGTGTAAAAGACTCTGTGCGGAGCCAGCTAACGGTTGAACTCACCGGACGGGGATAATCTTTGCAACTCAACAGATAACCTACGCTCCGTTCCAGTGCAGTGATTTGTTAGGCTGCGGGTATACTCGACCATGAATGATGCTAGATTGAGCAATTGCTCTCCCACACCAGAAGGCATTGGGGAGAGAGGCGATCGCCCCCTACCCATATCCTTTTTTCAACTATGCCCTCACCAATAACCTCAATTGTTTCCCGTAAGACCATCTCGAAGTACAAGCCCAGTCCTTAAAACGCAACATCCGCAGCAATCTCCTGCCATTGAGTAGCCAAATCCTCCGCAGTAGAAACCTCAACAGCGGCAAGGTTCAACGGATAGTCCACGTTGTCTCGCTCGATCCAGCGCGCGGCTGTGAATTGAGCATTGCTTGCCCTTAATATAAATCCAGACTCTCGGCATTCTCCAGAAGCGAGATATAACACTCCGGGGGCTACTTGATCGGGTCGCAAATCCTCTGGCTGATCTTGTACGTTCCACATCCGCGTTTTGGGCTTCATAAAGATTATTCAAAGTTGGTCAACCTTGGCAAAATGCCCAACGCGCGATACTCGTTTTTGAAGTAAATTCTCAGGTTTGGTTGGGCATTTTGCGGCCTCAAAGCCGGGTATAACCTATACCGAGTAAATAAGGTTGACCAACTTTGAACAGGATTTTCCCAAGGCTACTGGTGAAATCGCATTAACGAGAATTCCATGCTCTTTGCCTTCAACCGCGAGCACATTCATCAAACCGATCTGTGCCATTTTCCCCATCGCATCTCTAGGCGAGACCACTGAGTGCATATTGCTGATAAATAGCTCTATCCGAAGTCGTCAGCACAATCCGTCCGTAGTTTTGTCGCTTCATAATCCCAAAGGCAGCTTGAGCCAGCCATGTTGGTGCTTCTAAATTAATACTGATGGCATGCGTCAAAAATGGCGTTTCGTTGGTTGCTCCCCTATCTTGCTTGGAATGGATTTACGACGTTCATCAAAATCTGGAGGTTGCTTCTTAACGTGAGCTAACGGATCAAAGCTGAGCGACGCTTCAGGGCGCCTGTTGGTGTGAAGAACGGAACCGGGGTGGCCGCCCTGAAGCGTTTGATCGAGCGCCGTGTTAGGCTGTGTGGCCGGACGATGGAAGCGGACAGACTTCCATGGCTTGAATCAAGCCCTGCGCAATGGTGAAACGATGACCGACGTGCTCATCGGCAAGAACGGCTCCAGCCAGGTCGCGCACGACCTGATGCACATCGACCAAGATACGCCCGGCCTCCTCCGGGTGAAAAGTCACCGGCTCCACGTGCGGGTTGATCTCGCTCCATTGCTCCGTCCAGTAAGCGCGGACTTCTTCAGGTCCACGGACAAAACCGCCTTTGAATGCTCTCGGCCAGGTCACGTCCGGAGTCATTCGGGCGAGGGCGGCGTCAATGTCCCGCGCGTTAAAGGCCGCGTAGGCCGCGCGGAGCAGTTCGATTTCTGGTGTAGGTTTCACTGACATAAGTGGTGTGGTGAAGGATACGCAGTAGGGCCTAACAATTGATAGACAGAAAGTTTCCGCCTAAGATCCGCAGTGGGCGGATAGACAGAAAGTTTCTGTATAATACTCCAAAGCTGCTGTTTAAGCCGAATCTTTGCGCATAATACGCTCATTTGGGTGGATAGGTCGAAAGTTTCTGCATAACATCCTAAAGGGTAGAGGCTAAAGGGTAGAGGGTGGATTGGCTCTATCTATTAGCTACCCAACTATTACCTCACTGTTACTATCTGTATAATCCGTACTTACAGTCACCTGCTGCCAAACATCCAAATCCGTTTTGATCCATTCCAGTTTTTCATGAATCAGGCTCATAGCATCCGTGCCTAATACCAGTCGCATCGGTGGATGAGGACTTTCCACAGCTTGAATGATGGCTTGCGCCGCTCTAGGTGGATTGCCAAGTTGCTTACCATCCATCTCTTTGAACCACTGCAATGAAGCACCGCTCACGGTCGCATAGGCATCAATGGATTGTTCTGCTGCTGCCAGAGAGCGTCCGTTGAAGTCTGTGCGAAATGCCCCAGGTTCAATTAAAGTGACTTTAACTCCAAAGGATTCAACCTCCTTAGCCAGGGCCTCAGATGTGCCTTCCAGGGCGAATTTAGTGCCACAGTAGATGCTGCTTCCACCAAATCCCACTAATCCTGCTGTGGATGACATATTCACAATGTGACCCCTGCCTTGCTGACGCATCAAGGGCAAGACAGCTCGCATTAGACGGAGCGCCCCAAAGAAGTTGGTTTCAAACTGTTGGCGAATATCAGCATCACTGACTTCTTCAAGTGCTCCAATTAGTCCATAGCCAGCATTGTTGACCAGCACATCAATTCGACCAAATGTGGCGATCGCTGTATCAACCGCTGCTTGTATGTCTTGGGACAAGGTTACATCCAGACGTACAGCCTTTGCGGTCTCCCGATAGTGCTCAATCAAAGCGCGAAGTTGCTCTGGTTCGCGAGCAGTAGCCAGCAGGTGGTCGCCCTTCTTCAACACAGCTTCTGCTAGGGCACGTCCGAATCCTGTTGAGCATCCTGTAATTAACCAAACTTTAGGAGCGACACGATTTTTGTCTCTTGTCATTTGTTTTCTCCAATCCAAAAACGATGAGACGCGCCTCATATTTCTTACGATAGGAGACAGCCATGCGACTGTCCAATATATATTTGACTAAGATTAATAGGTTAGACATATAAGTACGATGGAATTACGGCACCTGCACTACTTCATCGCGGTGGCAGAGGAACTACACTTTAGTCGAGCAGCCCAGCGGTTGCACATTTCCCAACCCCCGCTCAGTCAGCAGATTCGCTGTTTGGAAGATGAACTAGGAGTCAAGCTGTTTGAACGAACGAAGCGGCAAGTGCATCTGACTGAAGCAGGCAAAGTGTTTTTAGAGCGCTCCTATGGAGTGTTAGCGCAACTCGAACAGGCTATCGTTGTGACACAACAGATCGGGCGGGGTGAGGTTGGACAGTTGGCGATCGGCTTTGTTGACTCTGCAATGTATACGTTACTACCAGAGATTGTAAGGGTCTTTCGAGAACAGTTTCCTGCTGTAGAACTGCGATTGCATGAACTGACGACTGCTCAACAGATTCAAGCGCTGCATCACAAACAGGTTGATATCGGCATTGTTCGTTCTGCCATCAGCGAACCAGGTTTGAGTGTGGAGTGCCTTTTGCCAGAATCATTGGTCTTGGCGTTGCCAGAAACCCATCCGTTGTCTGCCCAGACTCAAGTGTCGCTCTCCACATTGGCTTCGGAATTATTTATCCTATTTCCTGCCAAAATGGGACCCGTCTTTTACGAGCAGATTATTACCATTTGTCAACAAGCTGGATTTCGTCCGAAAGTGGCTCAAGAGGCAGTTCAGATGCAGACGATCATCGGCTTAGTTGCAGCAGGACTGGGCATTGCGATCGTTCCCGCCTCCTTGCAAAACTTCCACAGAAGCGGAGTCATTTACAGACCCTTACAAGAGCAGATACCTAAAACCGGACTTTATCTTACTTGGCGGCAGCATGATTCCTCACCAGTAATAAGAGCATTTCTCAGCTTGGCACGGAAGACGACACGGCGGGGAGTCAAATCGTGACGATACGTGAGCAGTTAGGGATCAATCACCTCACCTAAGATGGCAATGAAACTGGATGCGGTTTCATCAGTGGTTTGGGCAGTGTTTGGCAACTTTACTCCGATTCCTTTGCTGCTGTGGGGTTGTGGCGATGCTCCCAAACGGAGCCGCTTTGCGATCGCTTGTAAATCGCTTGCAAACCAAAATGAGCGCGATCTGCCGAACGCGAGTGCGTGCGCTTTGCGCTTAGGCAGCAGCGAAGCTATCGCCGCATTCCCTAGTACGCCGCTTGTCATCGGTCTGAGATATAGTCTTGGTTTTTGAATCCCCTTGCGGGGAAGTATTGAAAACTGACTCAACGATTCAGAATACAACGAGAGAGCAAGTTTCAATCCCCTTGCGAGGAAGTTACTTAATTGTGGTTTAGCGTTGTACTTTGCTACTTTCACTTTAAGTTTATCTTGTTAAGAATCTATATACAACTTTTAGCTAAAAGTATTGTAAATATAGTTGATGAGCGTACTTACTAAATACTTAAGTTAATTTTTGTCTATAGTATATAAAATTACGGAAAATTACGGACAAACCAGAATTGGTCTATTACAATCTAAAGTAATGTTTTTGGAGATATACATGGGAATTCCAGACAAAATAAAACCAATAAATAACTCAACTGACGCAACTATTCAAGATACACGAGACGAGCGAGTTTGGAAACAAGGACAGTCAATGACAATCTATTACTACGGAAAGACTCCAGGAAGACAGTCAACAAGCCAAAACTCCTGGGTAGCATTTTATTGCAAAAATCAACACAACGCTTTGTTTCAAGCGGGCGGACAGTCATTGAACTGGGTAACTATACCAGGAATACCGCAAGCAACGCAGACTAAAAGCATAGAGTTTATTATCTTGCCTGTAGCATCGGTACAAGTGCTACCTCAAAATCAAGAATCTACCGCCTCAAACCAGGATTCCTCAATAAATAAGATTAATGCTGTTAACTCAGTTGCAAAATCAACTGAGAATGTTTTGATACGCCTAATTGAAGCCCTATGCAAGAATCCAGAGTTTAATCTAGACTTTGCTCTAGTTTGCAAACGTATTGGCTTGGAGTGGAAATGGAAAGCAGAGTTAAAGTTATAACAGACTCTAACAAGAGGGTTTTGATTTAGTTGAAGTCAAAACTTGTTAAGAATTATCTGACTGACACTAAAGCCCCATAAGGCTCTACGCAGATTCATACTGGTGGAAGACCCCTATTCCACCAGTATGACATAATAGCAGTCGATAAAAAGCGACTTGGACTTATGAGTGTACTCACGCCCGTATTATGTCTGGACAGAAGTGGACTGCAAACTATTGAAAGTTTGAGATAGTAAATTATGACAAATTCTCAACACAGCATCACAACGGCAATTAGCTGGTGTTTAGCTTGGGGAGACAAGCGAGAACCCAAGTTTGATATAGCTGTTTTACAGCAGATGCGACAAGCTTTGAATGATGGGAAAGATGTTCCAGAAAAAGTGCGTATCCTTGTCGAACAAGTGCAAGAACTACAAAAGTTGAAATTTCCCGAAACACTAGAAGAACTAAAGGAGTTTACAGAGAAATATCCTACATTATGGCAATCTCAAATTGGCTTAATTTATGGTGGTGCAACTAAGATAAAGCAATATGTATTTGAAGCGGCTAAACTTCAAGATATTCGCGGTGCTTCTGCGCTACTCGATAGAATTAACTTAGTTGATTTGCCTGCTTTTTTTAGTTGCGAGCAGCATCCAGATTATCCCCAGTGTCAACAAGCGTCAGATTACTGCAAACAAGTTAGAGAAGATTGGTTAGATAAAACAGAGAATTTTCCTCAGCTTTCAAAAGCACTGATTCCAGAATTAATTATTTACTCTACAGGTGGAAATATCCTGGCATTTTGTCCGGCTGACTTTGTAGATGATTTGGCTAATGCTATTGAAAAACGTTATACACAACAAACTTTAACAGCTAATTCCTGTGCTGTTGGAGCAAATTTTAAGCCTTTAGAAATTCGCTTTGGGTTGTTACCAGATAAAATTGACAGTGAGACATTTTGGTTAGAAAAATATCGGAATAATCTAGAAAATCCATTAATCAAGGCTTACTTTGAGCAACCTGATACATCTGCAGAAGAAGCTTTCCAAGAACGTAAGACATTCAATGAATTGGCTGGGAAGCTAGCATCTGAATTTAATCAGCGGCGGAATGGTAATAGTTTACAAGGAAGCGATAGAGCTTTGCGTTCTCATCCACCCATGTTTGAAACCCATCCTTATCTAAGACGAGATGAGGGCGATCGCCGTTCTGCTGTGATACAAGCTAAAAGTTCTCCCGACGATCCAAGCCAAGGACTTCCAGGCGATCCTTGGTTTTCTGAAGCGTCAGCTCGTAAGAGAGTTATAGGACAGATAGCTAAAAGAGATGATAGTTCTCAACAATGGTATGAACAGGCAGGTTTTGAGTGGGAACCTGGTGAAAAAGCTATCGACAGTTGGGTTAATAAATTTGAGAGATTTCTATACGAAACTCCACACAAATATTACGGCAAAATCCGTTCAGAAAATCTTCATCCTAGCCGAGTCAAAGAGGCTCGTTCAGTAAGAGAAATTGCTGATGCTAGTCATCCTTCTGGTTTTGTTACCTATATTTATGCAGATGGTAACAACATGGGTGGATATATTCAGAAAGAAATCAAAAACCCGAAAGACTACCAGCGTTTTAGCCGAGATATTTTTGATGCTACAGAGAAATGTGTTTACGCTGCTTTAACAAAACATCTTCAACCTCATAAATTAAATCCCAATTTGCAATCTGAAAGAAACAGTACAAAAGAAGTTTGGATTCATCCCTTTGAAATTTTGACTATTGGGGGGGATGATGTGATGTTGATTGTACCAGCGGATAAGGCTTTGGCTATTGCCCAAACTATTGGTGAAGAATTTGAAAATGAACTTTTGCGTAAAGGCGATGCTCCAGTAGGGAGCCACCCAAAGGGTGAACGCTACAAATCAGGTAAGAATTATAATCCGCAACTAGTGCATCGTTATCAGGGAAAAGGTTATCAGGGAAAAGAACCACCTTCCGGTAAGAATCAATGCAAGTTGAGTATGTCAGTAGGAGTGCTGATTACCGCTGAAGATACACCAATTTACTATGCTGAAAAGCTCACCAGTCAGTTGCTTAAATCTGCCAAAAAGCGCGCAAAAGACCTGAAAAAACAAGATTACTACAGTGGAACAGTGGACTTTTTGGTGATGAAAGCTGTAACAATGATTTCTTCAAATATAAGCGAATTCCGCTCTCAGGGATTAACCAAATCTGGACTGGGACAGCAAAAACTCAAACTATATGCAGCACCCTACACTTTACATGAATTAAGTGGACTTTTGGAAACTGCTAAGGCATTAAAAGCAGCAGATTTTCCCAAGTCGCAACTCTACCAAATCCGCAGCTTGTTAGAACGGGGTAAACAGACAGCTATGCTCAATTATCGCTATTTCCGAGTGCGGTTGGCTGACAAACAAGCGCAGGAATTACTCAGAAAACAGTTTGAAGAAGCATGGTGTAAGCCTAAAGATCCAAAAAATAATGGTAACCTTGCACCCTGGATGTCTTTGAAAGAAGACAAGGAAAACGCTCTTGAGAAAGTGACTTACGAAACTATCTGGCGTGAGTTGGTAGATTTATACCCGTTCATTGAAAAACCACAAAACCCATCAACTCGTCCCGAATCACAGCAACAGACAGTGCAATCATGATTTCCTTGCAAACTTTAACCGAAAATCCGGTCATAACAATTTCCTTAACAGCAGTCATTGATACTGCATTATGTATTGGTGCTGGTGGTTCTGATGGTTCTCTTGCAGATAAACCCATCGTCCGCAATGCGAGAAGACAACTACTGATTCCTGCTTCGCAACTCAAGGGGAGACTGCGCCATGAATGCGAAAAGCTGGCGAGGGGATTAGGATGGCAAATTTTTGAATCACCTGGTGCAGAAACACTTTGTCCTAGAGAAGAACAAGTAGAAAGCCAGTTCCGACAAAGATATCAAGTTGCAGGTTACAAAGGCTATCACTGCCTAATTTCTCAGATATTTGGTAATCCTATACTGCCATCACGAATTGTAGTGCATGACTTGATTTCCCATCTAGAAGCAGAGGATTTACCAGAAGTACTACGTCCTGGTGTTACTATAAACCGCCGTCGCCGCATAGCAGAAGACCAAAAACTCTACTTTCTAGAGACTTCCCCACCTCATAGTCAATTGGAATTTTCAGGGGAAATTCATCTGTTACCAAACTGTCCACCATACGCCAAGGCTTTGATTTTAGCAGGCTTGCAGCATATTCACGCCCTAGGCGGGAGTAAATCTGTTGGGTTGGGTTGGCTGAGATGGAAAGAACTCGAAACACTCCCAATAGATGATTCAGCCTGGGAGAAACTACTACCGGAGGCTAAGTCATGAAGCGGATTAAATTAGAGATTACAACTTTGTCTCCGTTAGCGATCGCCGGGAAAAAACCCGGTTCTGTCAGTGAAGTTGAAGATCATATTCCAGGTTCAGTGATTCGAGGAGCGATCGCATCTCAAATTCTACAACTCTCTAACCAGCAAACACCAGGCATAGCGGAACAAAACTTAACAACAGGCGGCGGTGACTTTGAAGCATTGTTTTTGGGTGATGAACCTGCCATTTTTCAAAATGCTTATCCAGCCGTAGCTAAGATTGCAGATGAGTTTAATTTTACTAAAAAGAATTCTACAAAAAAGAAGCCAGACTTAATTTCCCAGGTTGTGACTGATGAGGTAATGGTTCTACCCGCAACAGCCGTAAGTTCTAAAACAAACTCAGGTTTTAAACCCAAAGGTAACGGAGTTTTTGATACTCTGATTGACCGCTTCTGTGCAGATGCATATAATTTTCCTTACGACCCTAGCGATCCAAAATCTCTAGAAGACAAAACAGATGCGCGGGTTGAACCTTTTGGCGGCTTCTACAGCAAAACTAACGAGAAAATTAACGATAGTGAAATTAAATATCAATATCGCAGTCATTCTACTAGCACTCGCTTCCTAACAAGGGTAGGAATTAACCGCCGACGCGCCACATCTGAGGATGATATTCTCTACAGCATTGAAGTTTTAAATGAGTCATTTGTAGAAAATCCCCAAGCAGGATCTAAAAACTGGAATCCCGTTGTTTACCGCAGTGCAATTCTAGTTAAAGACGCAGAGTTAGCCAAGTCTCTAGAAAATTTCATCAATCAAAATTCTCATCTCTTTCGTTTAGGTGGAGCAACTTCGCGGGGTCTAGGAAAGGTTACAATCAAAGCAGAAGTTGAAGATGCTTCAGCAGATATCGAAGCTAGAATCAGTAAATTTAAAAATAAACTTCAGCAACGCTGGGAACGTTGGTCAGTTTTTGGTAAGCCAGAAATAAATCCGTTAGAAAATCGTACCTATTTCACCCTTGATCTGCAAGCCGATGCCATTCTCACAGAAAATTGGCGACGCACCACAGTCATTTCACCTACTATGCTGTGTCAATTTGTAGGTTTAGATAATGAATTCTCGCGGCTGAATGCAGAAGATCAAGACAATTTTCTCACATTAGAAGTAGCCTACAGTAGCTATAACTATCGTTCTGGTTGGAATGCAGCTTGGGGGTTAATGAAAGATATAGAATTAGTCACTAACAGAGGCTCTGTCTATTTATTTAGCACAAATGAAGGAGATTTATGGATGGATAAATTAAAGGAATTGGAACTGAAAGGAGTAGGCGATCGCACTTGTGAAGGTTTTGGTCAAGTACAAATTTGCAACCCATTTCATCTTGTCATGCGAGAGGAGGCAGTATGATACCTATAGAATCAAAAACAGAGTTACAAGTCCAAAAAGGGATTCGCCAAGCTGAAGATGAACTAGTAATCTGGATTCAAGAAGCTTTAGATAAAGCAAAATATGGCGATTTAGAAGAATCTCAATTTCGTAACTTAGTGCGTGTTTCTGATACGACTGAAAGTGTAGAAGCAATTAAAAACTTCATCCGTTATCAAGTAGGTAGAGATAAGAAATGGGGAAGAGGGAAAGAATCACTAGCTGAGAAAATTATTGAGGATATTGATGGCAATATTAAGAAAAATGCTCAAATAATTGCCGAGTGTTGTCAAACAGATTTTAAACCTATTTGGCTAGAATTGATTCGTCGTTATTTGGGCTATGGCGCACGTCATTTAAAGTATTTACGAGACAAAGATAAACCCTAAATATTGAAATCGCCAAAATTATATAGGAGACAATTAGAATTATGCCAAAAATTCTTTTAGTTACAGTCGGTGGTTCTCACCAACCTATCGTGACTGCTATTGGAGAACTTCAACCTGAGCGTGTTATTTTTCTGTGTTCTGATGGTAGTAAGGGTAGTAAATCCCAAGTCATAGGAGAAGGAACTCCTTGTGAAGTCAGGCGTGGAACTGAAGTCATTGAAAGGCTACCCAATATTCCCAAGCAAGTACAACTAGGCGATCGCTTTCAACCAGACAGAGACGTAATTTTAATTCAAGAACCAGATGACTTATCAGAATGTTATCTGAAAGCTTCATTATATATTCAGAACATTCAAAGACAGTCGCCAGATGCTCAAATTATGGCTGATTATACAGGCGGTACCAAATCTATGTCTTTAGGTTTGGCAATGGCAGCAGTTGATTATCAAGTCACATTATATGTCACTACAGCCACCCGTACAAACATTATTAAAGTTGAAAGAGGACAATTGACGGAACAAGCTAGTGTAGCACCTGTAGTTGCACAGCGTACTATTGAACAATTTGTACCAGTTTTTTTACAACAGTACAATTATCCAGCAGCGATCGCGCAACTAAAGCGACTCCTGTCTTCAATGGTACTACCACCAGATACTAGACGAAAGATTCAAACATTATATGCTTATTGTTCCGGTTTAGATGCTTGGGATCGATTTGAACATAGGGAAGCTTGGTGTTTCTTAGAACCTCAAATGAAAAATCCTGAAATTCAAAAACTAGCCCTATTTCTCAAGCGTGTTATTAACAGTCGAGGACAGATAGATCAAGATTTTGATTCGAGTAACGGTATACAAGGACACGGCTATGAAGTTGTTCAAGACTTACTACGAAATGCCGAAAGGCGTACTGCTCAAGAACGTTACGATGATGCTGTTGGAAGACTTTACAGAGCTTTAGAATTATTAGCTCAGATTCATCTGTTGAAATCTTATGGTATCAGAACAGGTGATGTTAATACTCAGCAACTGCCAGAATATCTGCAAGAGGAATATGAGAAAAAGCGCTCTCCTGATAGGGGAAAAATTGAACTTGGTTTAAGAGAAAGCTATGAACTTTTGAGGAAATTATCTGATAACACTATAGGAAAACTTTATCAGGAAAGTGGAAAAAAAATCCTTAACGGTCTAGAAGTTCGTAATAAATCAATATTAGCTCATGGATTTAAGCCTATTACTGCTAGTGACTATCAGATGGTAAGCGGTTTATTTGTCAATTTCATCCAATCTGCTATTGAGGCTGTTATTCCACCTAGATTGCAATTACAGCCACCACAATTCCCCAAGAACTTTGAAATTTAACCACTATGTTCGACACTTTCAAGAATCGCCTAGAAATTACAGGTACACTAACTACAATAACAGCATTACGTATTAGTGCAGGACGTTCTAGTGAACCCATTGGTTCTGATTTACCTGTGATTAAAGATGCTTTGGGTAATCCGTTAATACCAGGTTCTAGTTTTAAGGGTGCATTACGATCGCGCTTAGAAAGTTTCCTCCGTGGTATCGTTGGAAATAATCGCAAGCTTGTAGCTAACCCAGCTATTGAAGATGAATGGTCGCTCACATCTCGTGAAATTAGAGATATCAAGGAACTCAATTTAGAGCAATTAATAACTTTGCATCAAGTACAAGTCAGGGAAACAGACGATTTTAAAGATTTGTCTTTGGAGGAGATAATAGAGCGCATTATAGAAGATGAATATCTACTACCGGAAAATGAACTCAAGAATCTGAAACAAGAATATAATAATGACTCTGCTTTCACAGCAGTAATTCAACAAAACACAGATTTAGTTTCTCACCTCTTTGGTTCTCCCTGGCTAGCTAGCAAATTCCAAGTGCGGGATTTAACAATAATACCTGACACCTGGTTTGGACAATACCAAGAAAGAGATGGTGTCGCTATTGACAGAGACACCGAAACAGCAGCAGATGGTAAACTCTACGACTTCCAAGTTGTTCCTGCTGGAACGCAGTTTGAGTTTAGGGCTGTGGTGGAAAATGCTGAAGAATGGGAATTGGGACTATTGATGATAGGTTTGCACCAGTTTGAAACAGAACAGGTACCTTTGGGTGGTGGGCGATCGCGTGGTTTGGGTGTTGTTAAGCTGGATATTAACGAGATGCTTTGGTTTGACTATCCCAAAGACCAACCAGAGTTATTACTAGATTATCTCAAAAAATTGGTTATGGGAGATAATAGTGCCTATGAAGATGCACGGGATTTTAAAGACCATTGGGTACAAAAGTTAATTGAACATCTTGAGAGTAAAGCATCTCATAAAAATAACACTGAAGCTAAGAGGTAAATATGGCTTTTAGTAGCTACAAAACTATTGGTGAAGTTCTCAAAGCATTTCAAGTTATCTACACCGAAGCTAATTTCGTAGGCGAAGTAGAATTTAATATACCTGATTACTTCCGAGAAGATTTAGAAACAATGATGCGGGATGGTGTGGTTGATAACTCAGAGTTTGCTATTTGTGAAAATCTGATTTACCCGGTTTTGAAAGAAGTTTGGAAGCGCTACCGCAGTCATTTCATTTTATGGAGTCATCAATCACTCAATTATGACGAAAAATTATCGGGTTTTCCTGAGTATATTTTGGCTAAACGTTCTCCTTTAGGAAAAGTAGTATTTGACAAGCCATACTTCATTTTAGTAGAAGCCAAGCAGGACAATTTTGAAGCAGCTTGGGCACAGTGTCTAGCTGAGATGATAGCTGCACAAAGATTAAATGCTGAACTCCCCATAACCATATTTGGCATGACTTCTAATGGCGATCGCTGGCAATTTGGCAAGCTAGACGGAGAAGTATTTACTAGAAATATCACTTTTTACACGATTCAGGAACTAGATAAACTCTTTGCGGCTGTTAATTACATCTTTCAACAGTGTGAGTTGCAGCTAAACAATCTGGTAGCTGCTTAAGATTCCAGATTTTTATCAACTAAATTTAGTCATGCATAAAAGATTTGTTAACCACTGCACGATTGATATAAGCCTCATTCCTGATGGACCAATTCTCATCAAATCTGGTAAAGAAGGAGCAGATCCAACTAAGCCTGATATGGAATTTGTAGAAACTTATCATGCTGGCGGACGTTCTATATATTTACCGGGAAGCAGTTTAAAGGGAGCAATCCGCGCCCATGCAGAACGAATTGTCAGGACTATAGGGAGTGAAAAACGTCCACCAGAAAATACTCAAAAACTTTGGTCTAGTAATCTATTAGACGAAAGAGACAAACAGAATAATCCAAATTTTTATCTTGAAGATTGGAAAAACCGTGAAAAAAAGAAGAAGTTAGAGGAGCGACATCCTCATCCAGGGGCAGAATTATACAAACAATCATGCTTTATCTCTCAAATGTTTGGCAATACTTCCATCGCCAGCCGAGTTAGAATTGAAGATGCTTATCCTAATAAATCTCAACCATTAAAAATTGAAGAACGCAATGGGGTAGCAATTGATCGGGTATTTGGTTCTGTCGCAGTAGGACCATTCAATTATCAAGTTTGCACTGCTGGCGAATTCCACACCAAAATTCATTTGAAAAACTTCACTCTTGCACAGTTAGGTTTAATTGGTTTAGTGTTGCGAGATTTAGATGATGCTTGGTTTGGCTTGGGTTTTGCAAAATCTCGTGGTTTGGGTACAGTACAAGTGAAATTGAATCAAGCCGTTGTGCAATATCCTGGCTGTATTTTATCGGAAGATGAACAGCAAATTTGCGCTATCGGTAGTGAAAAAACATGGTCTAAGACTTTCCTCTTAGGTGCTGGAGAATTTTTAGAACTTCAAGAAGCGCAATCATATGGTTTCCTGACAGAAAAGTATACAGAAGACCGTCAAGATACCCCTGTTGCTGCACAATCAATGGATTTGGGTTTTGGAGTGCAACTTACCTGGCGCTCAGGTACAGTTCATGATTTATTTGAGCGAGCCGTTAAGTCTTGGAGTCGTTTACTGGTGGGGGTAAAATGAAACCTTTTGTGGGTTATAAAAAAGAACCTTTATCAGTATCTCAACTGCTAGAATTAATCGCGCAATTAGCAATTGAACCTAGCTACTATTTCTTACGTTGGACTTACAAAGTTAGTGGAATTGTAGAACAGCCACCCACAAATATTGACTTTCCTATGATTGAGGGACAAATGTTCAATCATGAGTGCGAACTGCGGTGGAAGCACAAGCGCCAAAATACTTATGAAGTGCTGCTGCTCACAATTGCTGACAAGCATGATGATTTTACCCCGGTCAAAGAAACAATTAAAAAAGCAGGGGATGAAAAAGAAGCTTGGAGAATAGAGCCTAATAATCCCCAAATTTTCCCATCCTATGGATATCCCGCTTATGGGTATCGTCCAGATACAACTCGTTTTCCCAAAAAGCTAATTTTCCCCGACAGCTTAGATATTCGACTTAAAGAAGAAGAAATTAAAGAAGAAAAAAACAATAAGCCCAAATTAGCTCAACGTTATTTTATTGATAATGAAACCTCGACTGTGCAATTTGTGGCTTTAACTGTGGAGGTAGCGTAAACATGACTGGAAATCGCCCTCAACGACCTAACCGTGTGGATTCATCGCCTGAACTTGCACCAAAACCTTATGAATTCGTCTCCTTTCCCAAAGAACGCCCCAACTTACAGCGTCCCGTTGGACATCACAAATATTTCAGCGATCGCCTACACGGTACTCTATATCTTACCCTAAAAGTGCAGACATCTCTCCACGTCTCCACTGGGGTAGTTGTCATGGGCAGCGACATTGGCAGTCGCATTCCCCTCATTAAAACAATGGTACAAGGTGCTGACCAAAAGCTCTCAATCCAAGGCAGTTCTCTCAAAGGTTGCATCCGGTCTGTATATGAAGCAATTACCAACAGCACTCTCGCAGTTGTCACCTCAAAGTATGTCAGGGATAATAAGTATCCTACCGAGCGCTTACCTTGTCGCAACAAAGAACAACTTTGTCCAGCGAGTCGGGTATTTGGTGCATTAGATTGGCAAGGGTTGCTGGATTTCAACGATGCTAAGTGTGAAAGTATGGGCTTCGCCACTGGATTTATGCCTTCGCTGTATCGTCCTCGTCCAGAACCAGACAGCGCATACTTTCTTCGCGGTAAAGTAGCAGGTCGTAAATTTTACTACCACACAGTCAGGGCGATTGATAAAGGGCAAAATGCTGGCATTCCCGTACAACAAGCCGCAAGAGAGTATACTTTCAAAACTGTGCTGCACTTCAAGAATTTGCAACCAGAAGAGTTAGGAACTTTATTAATTGTCCTAGGACAAGACCCCAAGCATCCCATCGCCTTGAAAGTGGGTGGTGGTAAACCTATTGGTATGGGGACGATGACAGTCACTGTGGAAAAAATCTTACAAGCACAAAACCTGCAACAGCGCTACTCGTCTTATAATCTCAATGAATCTAACGAAGTTATAGGAGAAGAATTACAAAAAATTATACAAGAAAATATTCAAGCAGCCCACTCGCGCCTGATTCAGAAACCACAACTAGAGGAACTCACAGCCGTACTGCGCTATCCAACCGACCGCGAACCCCCATCTGGAATGTACTAATTTTGACATCCTCACCGCCCTATAAGGGCAGTGATTCCCAAGACTCACGACTTAGGTTTCTGTTTCTTTCCCTTACGGGTATTTTGCAACTGCCCTTTGGACTTATGCCCATCAGGTCTTATGTTCGCTCCACAGACTGTCACGGTGTGTCCCACCGCCAAAATGTTTTGTGCTGCGTTGATGTCCCGGTCATGGTGCGTCCCACAGTTGGGGCAATCCCATTCCCGTACATTCAACGGCAAGCGATCAAGAATGTGACCGCAACTTCCACAGCGTTTAGAACTGGGAAACCATCGGTCAATTTTCACCAAGGTACGACCATACCACTTGGTTTTGTATTCCAACTGCCTAACGAACTCACCCCAACTAGCGTCACTGATAGCACGGGCAAGTTTCAGGTTTTTGACCATGTTCTTAACAGCCAAGTCCTCAACCGCTATCGTTTGGTTTTCACGTACCAGTCGAGTCGTCAGCTTGTGCAAATGGTCAATTCTCGAATCAGAAATTTTGGCTTGAATGCGGGCAACCTTAAGTCTCGCTTTGTCTCGATTTCGAGAACCTTTTTGGCGACGACTAAGAGTTTTCTGCGCCTTTCTCAGTTTGTGGTAGTGCTTGTTAAATCCCTTAGGATTGGCTATCTTCTCACCTGTACTCAGGGTGACGAGACTACTTATCCCAACATCCAGTCCCACGGCAGTGTTAACTGGCTGCAAACTCTGGTCAGATGGATCGTCAATTCGCAAGCTGACAAACCAGCGTCCAGCTATGTCGAGCTTAACCGTGATAGTTGTAGGTTCACAGACTGTTGGCAGATGTCTAGACCATTTAATTGGCAATGGTTCAGAACACTTTGCCAGATAGACCTGTCCATCCTTCCACCTGAATGCGGACTTGGTAAACTCTGCACTGCCGCCATTGCGTTTCTTCTTGAAGTTAGGGTATTTCGCCCTACCTGCAAAGAAATTGCTGAAAGCAGATTGCAAGTGTCTCAAGCCTTGTTGCAATGGTACACAACTTACTTCATTCAAAAACTGGAGGTCATCTTCCTTCTTCCAACCAGTCAACAAAGTAGAAGTTTGAGCGTAATCAATACGCTCTTGCCTTTCATACCAAGCATCGGTTCTCGCTGCCAGAGCTTTGTTAAAAACCAACCGCACACAACCAATTGTTCGACGCAAAAGAGATTCTTGCTCGATAGTTGGGTAAAAACGGTAGCGGTAGGCTTTTTCCATACTTCACATTTTACCACGTTTTTTGTAAAGCCGTCCTAGAAGGACGGGGTTTCTACCCAAATTTCTGATGACTATGGTTGAATTGTCCTCCGAATCCTTGACAGATGCACAGTGGGACATTGCCCATGCGATCGCTCAAAGCCTAGTTAAAGAAGATACAGATGTGAATGAATTAGGGAAGGCGATCGCCTATCTGCGTACTATTGTTAACGAACCAGATGTCACTTCTAGGTTTTTCAAGTACCTGAAAACCCTGGTAAGTAATGGCAGACTAATTGGACACAGTGGCAGAACTACAGATTATTACCGCAGTATCGAGAAAGCTTGTAGTGATTATCTCAAAGGTGTTGGGGATGGTTACACAATACTGCAAATTTTAGGCTGGGTATCTCGCCTGATGCGTTACTACAAAGATGCTGGCGTACCCATTGGAGAAACTACAATTCCCACCCCATCCCCTGTAGAATCAGCACGTCAAGTAGAAATTGCCAAAGTAGTGCGATCGCAAAACTTTCAGGTTGAGCAAATTCTAGAAGCAAAAGTCATCAAAATCAATGGTAACAAGGTGACTTATGAGATTTTGGGGACAATTAAATTAACTGAGAAGGAACCTAAGAAAGCTAGTGTTTTTAAGGAAGGACAGACGGTTCAGGTGAAAATTGTCTCTCTCAGGGAAGACGGGAGTATTAAAAGCGTCAAGGGAAATAATTGAGATAGAGAGAACATTGTAAATACAGCGGAATTCAATTGGATGAAGTACAAATTTATCTGTGTCCATCTGTGTCCATCTGTGGTTCCATAATTCTTTGATGTATTACACCCAGTTGCAAATCGCTATAATTCAGTATTTATGCCCAAAATCCTTTTAGTTACTGTCGGCGGTTCCTTCCAACCTATTGTCACCGCCATCCGCAGTTTACAACCAGAACGCATCATCTTCATCGCCTCCGATGGTGAAAAAGGAAGCAAGTCGCAAGTCATCAGTGAAGGAACGCCTTGTGAAGTACGCCGGGGAACGGAAGTTGTCGAAAGATTACCCAACATTCCTACACAGGTGGAGTTGGGCGATCGCTTTCAACCCCAACGGGATTTGATTCTCGTCCAAAACCCAGACGATTTAGCAGAATGCTATCTCAAAATCCAGCAGTGCATTTGCCATCTCCAGCAGGAAGCACTTGAACATGAGATTCTCGCAGATTATACTGGTGGGACAAAAACTCTATCTGCTGCTTTGGTATTGGCGGCGGTTGATTGCGGGATTTCTTTGTATCTTACTATTGCCACCACGCGGGAAAACTTGGTAAAGGTGGAACGGGGAGAGTTGACGCGACTGGTGGATACGAGTTTTCGCACTTAAGGATTAGCTGAATAAAGACTTAATTAGCCAAAATAGTAATAACTGTTTCCGTCCCCTTGCAGGGAAAAGGTAGGCTACGACACCCGCGAGGTTTCCCGTTACTGTAGAGCTGACCACCAGCTGTTTCCGTCCCCTTGCGGGGAAAAGGTAGTCTACGACTATTCGCCAAGCGATGCGCGACGGCGCGCGCCCGGAGGTGTTAACGTTTCCGTCCCCTTGCGGGGAAAAGGTAGTCTACGACTGGCGCGTTTATAATTTTTCAGTTAAAAACCGCGCCAATGTTTCCGTCCCCTTGCGGGGAAAAGGTAGTCTACGACATGGTCAAACAGCCATTGCTCATTCTCAGGAAAGATTAGGAAGTTTCCGTCCCCTTGCGGGGAAAAGGTAGTCTACGACTTTTGACGCTGTTCAGGAGAAATTGCATTCAAAAAGCGTTTCCGTGCCCTTGCGGGGAAAAGGTAGTCTACGACCCGATTCCTGGCGTGCGAGAGTTCCTCGCGGAAGCTCGCGTTTCCGTCCCCTTGCGGGGAAAAGGTAGTCTACGACTTTTCCGCATTAACGCAATTAATCAAAGCACGAATGTTGTTTCCGTCCCCTTGCGGGGAAAAGGTAGTCTACGACCTGGGATGGGCCATCTCGGTCTTTATCTTCCGTGATCTGCCGTTTCCGTCCCCTTGCGGGGAAAAGGTAGTCTACGACTAGCCTGGCAATGGTCTACCAACTGGAGAGCGAGATAAAAAGTTTCCGTCCCCTTGCGGGGAAAAGGTAGTCTACGACAATGGGCGCCGTGCCCATTGCTGTGCCTCACCAATACAGTGTTTCCGTCCCCTTGCGGGGAAAAGGTAGTCTACGACTGTGGGGTTCCTCCATGCCGTACCCGAACGCAGAATTCATGGTTTCCGTCCCCTTGCGGGGAATAGGTAGTCTACGACGACTAGTTGAAGAATTAACAGTGTTCGACAGAAATGTGTTTCCGTCCCCTTGCGGGGAAAAGGTAGTCTACGACCGAGAGATAGCTGAATCTCTCTAGGAGTCGCCCTTCTATGTTTCCGTCCCCTTGCGGGGAAAAGGTAGTCTACGACTTGTACAGGCTGCTCACGAAGATATTGTCATAAGCGGTCGGTTTCCGTCCCCTTGCGGGGAAAAGGTAGTCTACGACCTTGAGAGCAAAGGCCCAGGGCGTTCTTGAATCTGTTGTTTCCGTCCCCTTGCGGGGAAAAGGTAGTCTACGACGTTGGAAGGACGTTCAAACCCCTTCGGGACTGGAGAGGTTTCCGTCCCCTTGCGGGGAAAAGGTAGTCTACGACCTGAGTGGGTTCCATTCCGTAAGCTCGTTAAAGCAGTGGTTTCCGTCCCCTTGCGGGGAAAAGGTAGTCTACGACGCGGTCTGTCAATCGCTATCGGGCACGGCAAGAACCGTTTCCGTCCCCTTGCGGGGAAAAGGTAGTCTACGACCCTACCTTGTGGAAACTCTTACCATATTTAGTTTTCAAGGTGCAGTTGCGCCAGAGTACTGATACAAATATGTAATTTAATTGTTCAGTATTCATTTTCTGAAACATTTCGCGCCAAAATATGCTTATACAGTTAATTTAACTGCAAAAGTCCAACGAATCAAGACGAAAAAAACTCATTTTCTCTTACAAGCAATATCTCGCTTCTTAATACTTCTAGTATCTCACTGCGTCATGACCACAGATATATTTACAATCCGTTACAATCTTTAGCAGCTTGGTATTGAGGTAGTTTCAGCATTTACATACACGTATGAAAAAACCATAGTCTTTACAAAATTAAATAATCAGGTGGTTCGTAAGGCGGCGCACCACCATAGACTCGCGTCTGTTGCTTTGCTGTTGCATCTAGCGGATAAATCCTGAGATTGTCTTCACTCAACTTGAGTAAAGGCAACCAGTGCTTTTGTAGGTGGTAAGCTAAAATGCTGTCTTCCAACGGACACTCAAAAACTGAATACTGAACTCGCTGACAAGACTGTTCGATTCGCTTTGCCAATTTAGTACGGCGCTTGTCATCAGCCACGTCGTAGCACACCAACCAAAGTTTTGTCATTTGATAACAAACGCCTCATAATCTAAACTTAATTCCATCAAACAGCGTCCCAAACTCCGAGCCTGTTCTAAAATAATTTGGCTCAAACTCAAACGGCGATTTTGTCGCGGATACAAAACTGGATTACGGAACTGCTTTTCTAACTCGCCTAAAAATAATTTTTTCGCCAAACTACCCAACCACACTCCCACCCCATCTGGAGATGATTGGAAATCTTCTGGTGAAAGTAGCTGTGATTGGATAATTGAAATGACAGTTTGGTCTACCACCACTGGTCGAAACTCTTCCATTAAATCCAGCACTAAATTTGGGCGATAAGGTTCTGTAGCATGGAAAAACCCTAGATATGGGTCAAGCCCAGCCTGCAAACAAGCAGAAAACACCCGTGCTAACAATACCCCATATCCCCAACTCAAAAGTGCATTAATCGGGTCTAGGGGTGGACGGCGATTGCGTCCGCTAAAATTCCACTCAGTAGGAAACCAATGTCGTAATCCTTGATATTGACACTCCCCTGGCTATCAAAACTTCGCTGTCGCTCGTTTTGATTTAAAGCCAGGGGATTCTACATTCACCGTCGCCACTTGCTCTACCAGGTTTGCACCAAGCAGCGTAGAGGTTGCGACTCCTGTAGCGTTACTTCGGGATTGCCCATCCCTAGCTTTTGCAAGATTCAGAATATTTATTGCTGCATTCACATCTCTTTGTATCTCGCATCCACAACTACACTTATGGGTACGAGTTGAAAGAGATTTTTTCACAATTGCACCACAATCAGAACACTTTTGAGAAGTCATTCTAGGATTGACCGCAACAACTGTAGTACCTAACTTAACAGCAAAATATTCTAACCAACGACGAAAAAGAGTCCAAGCCACATCATTAATGGACTTAGCTAAACAGTGATTCTAACCCCGTGCCTTTCACATTCAAATTTTCATAGGCGACTAAAGCGTTAGCTTTGCATAAGGTTCGCGCCAATCTCTTGGAATGCTCTGTCCTTTGCCTATTTACTCTTAAATGCTTTCGAGCATATCTTTGTCTTGCTTTACGCCGTTGGTTTTTTCCTTTTTCTTTTTTATATATTTGACGTTGAGCGTGTTTAATGGCTTTTTCAGCTTTACGGAGAAACCTGGGATTTTCTTCATGATGCCCATTGGAATCAGAATAAAAATATTCCAACCCAACATCAAGACCTAGTTCACCATCACCTATTCTTTGTTCAGGCTTGACTTCAATGTTAACTGCAAACTGGCAATAGTATCCGTCGGCTTTTCTAACTAATCGAACTCGTTTGATTGATTTGACAGGATAAGTGTGAATGTCCCACTTTCCTAGTAACTTGATCTCTCCAATACCTTTTTTATCAGTAAAAGTGATGCGCCGTTTTGTGGGATGCAGTGACCATCCACTAGTCTTGTACTCAACCGAACGATTATCTTTTTGGAAACGCGGAAATCCTTTCTTAAGTGCCTTTTTGGATTTACAATTACCGTAAAACCTGTCAATAGCTGACCATGCTCTCTCAGTAGCAGATTGACAAGCCATTGAGTTTAATTCTTTTACAAAACCAAACTCTTTACGCAGCGCTGTTGAGTAGTTGTTCAAAGCAATCTTGTCTACTTTTTCGCCATTGGGTGCATCCATCCAGTAACGAATTGCTTTGTTTCGGATGAATTGAGTAGTTCTAATAGCCTCATCGATAGCTCGATACTGCTGTTGTTTACCTTTAACTTTGTACTCTAAAACCAGCACTGCGGTATCACCTCCTTTATTTACTTCACTCAATTCATGATAACATTAATGCAACGCCAACCAACGCCAATATGAAAACTAAAAGATTAAACGTAAGACTAACTGACCGCAGATACTATAAGCTAGTCTTATTGTCAGCCGAGTTAGACCGAACTATCAGCAGCATGATTGATGAATGGATTGATTCTTTACCTGAGCCGCAAAAAGAAAACATCACTGTAGGCTAAAGCCTACGTTGTGGCTTTCATCCCCTGCCTAAAGGCAAGGGGTTTTCAGCCTACATCCTTATAAGAGGAATAATTACCTATCAAATCAATTGCTTGTGTCAATTCGGCAATTTGTCCTTGAGTCGCACGGTTACGCCGTTGCAGCAGCACCCGTTGGTTACGAACTTTACCCATAACCAATTTCTGTGCCAACGCCATACCAAAGGTGGTTTCCACAAGACGGTACTGTGCTAAACGAATTGTTGGGTTAGTGGAAAAGTGCCCTTGCAGACGTCCGCGAAATTGACCATCTTGGCGAAGAAAAATGGTTTCAATCCCCCGGTCGAGTAGCTGTGCAATAGCAACATCGGTTAATTGCACGCCAGGTAAAACGATGACTAAGCTTACTTCTGCCAAACGGCTATTTTGGGATTGTTTCTGTTTGATAATGACTAGTGACTCGTTGCGATAGCGGACAATCGTTCCTGGTTCCGTAAGATACAATGTGGTCATAGATAATAAAAGAAAAAAAGAAGTCTGTTTTTACTTCTTCCATCTTTATTTATCGTTGGAAAACGCCTTTTCCATTGCCGCCACTAAGAAGTTGGTGAAGGTGGAACAGAGACTGGATTCTTTAAAGCCCGACGCGCTAACTTAACATAAGTCTTCACCGTTTCATAAGGCATCTCTAAGTCTTGTGCCACAACCTGCAACGACTCTCCCATTTCCCGCCGTGCCAATATAGTTGCCCATTTCGTTGCGGTTTCTTCTGCGCGATCGCCACCAGTACGTTTGCGCTGTGCTTTAAAAATATCTGTCAGTTCCTCAACACGTCTTGCCAGCAAGCTTTGCACGTCTGGCACTTCTGGCGCTACTTGCGATGACCAACCTAACCGTGTTTGACCTAACCCAAACGTCGTTTTATGACCAGTACCGCAGTAAGGCGCTAACTTCCCCAAAGCATAAAACAGCTTGCAAAAGTCTGGTTGCTTTGATGCTTCTTTGGTCAAACCAAATTCTATCGCGCCTGTAAATCCTGTAACCGCACCCTTCTTACCTGCTAGTACTTTCGCTGATGTCAGTTGGTGACGGGTAATCAACACATTTTCATCCACCCAAAAAAGAAACGCCTCTTGTTCAACTGGTATCCCCGAAAAGTCATTCCACCGGCGCAGGTAACTGTGAAAGACATTCGTTGGCATTGGCAAGGGGAAGTGATGACCTTTGCGACGAAAGCTTGTGGGACTAGTGAACTTTAGGGTGACTGTTTCACCATGTTCAGAATTAAGGAGTTGAGCATAAGTTGTGGCAGGATGAGCAATTTGACAAGAGCGTATTTGCAAAGGTGCATCCCGCAAATTCAGTTGTGTGGGCAAATTTTGCACCCACTGCAAAAGCCACTGCACAACTCGACTCGATAAAGCGGTAACATACCAGTAATAAGTGGTGTTTGCCTTGAGTTGCACTTCCCGACCGCTACTCACCATTTCTCCATCCAACGCCGAAATGGTGAAGGGTTTTTCCGACTCGCCATCGTGGAGGTAAGCAGATAGTTCCGGTGAGAACGAACGTACTTGGTCAAGAAACCAAGCGTGCAGCCCAATGGTGTACTGAGGGTAAATAGAAACATCTGCTTCGGAGAGTAATTCAAATACCAATCCGACCAATTCTGTATCGGGCGACCAAATTAGGTTAGATTCTGGGGAATTAAGCTTTTTTGGAGTGCGTCGTGGCATGACAAGTTATAAATCCCAATAAATCAGCATATATCCGTATTGAGTACAGCACTTTTGGGAATTATGAGTTCTCACTATTGTATCTCGTTTTGCTCTTTCCATCCCCTTGCGGGGAATAGGTAGTTTGTAACTTTGTAACTTTAACTCGCGATCGCTTCAGAATAAAGTCTTGCGGGGAATACTACTTTAATCACCGTCCTCTTGCAGGTATTGTGCAAATGGTGACAGCTTGTCTAAGGATTTAGCTACTGCCATGACTTGTTCTGAAGTCTTGCTGGCAATATTAGCAACTTCCAGAACAGATTGGCTGGCGGAGGTTGAAGCTTTTGCTTGAACTGGAGCGGTTTGGGCAAGCTCCTCAACCAGTTTTTTCATTTGGTCGGTTATAGTAGCAATTTCATTAAGCTTGAGCTGAGTTTCTTTTACCAATTCAGTCCCAATTCCCACCTGTTCTGCCCCAGACTCCATAGCAGCAATAGCTTCATTGGCTTCTGTCTGAATTTGGGCAATCAGTGATTCTATTTCTGCTTCTGCAATACTCGCGTTCAATTCCTGCACTTGAGAAAGTGCGTTGTCAGCAAGCATTGCCAATTTTTGACCAGTTTCTGGGGTGCGACTTGCTTCAAGTGCTGTATTCATGACTTGCAGCTTAAGTTGAGATGCAATATTACTAATGAGGTTGGCTACCTGGGAGAGCTTTTGGGAAGGTTCGTCTAGACGCTGGACTTTTTCGGCAGCTTCCACAATTGTTGTTTGGATAGCACTGAAGTTGTCTAAAATCGGGTTCATAGACTCATGCCCATCCTGTACTAACTGGCTCAGCCGCTGATCCTGCAGTTCTGCTTGTTGCGCACAAATCAGCATTCTCAAAGCCGAATCAGCTAACGTTTGAATTTGATTGTAGGCATTTGTCACAGACTCCATCTGACTAAGAGCCTCGGTTGAAAGGGTTTGGACAACTGTTTCACTACCTGTAAGCAGTTCTGACACCTGACGCTGGAGTGCTTCTTTTTGTTGACGCTGCTCGCGTTCTGCTGCTTCAGCAATTTCGTACGCCTGCTCTACCTGGTATAAAAGCCTAGCATGGTCGAGAGCAAACCCCACTTGTGTAGCTATCTGGGCAACCAAATCAATCTCATACTGCTGCCAATCACGCGGTGCGGAGCACTGATGTGCAATCAATAAGCCAAATAGCTGCTCATCCTTGAGAATCGGCGCTACCAAATTTGCCTTGACAGCAAACGGTTCGAGTTGACCAATGTAACAATCGCTCAAACCTGCTTCATAAATGTTATTCGTAGCTTGAACTCGACCCGCTTGGTACATTTCTACATAGCTCTCTGCAAAGCAGGGGTCTTTAATTTCGGCTCGCAACGCTTTCGGAAAACCTGGAACAACGGATTCTGCAACCACAGTTCCATACCAGTCGCTGTCAAAGCCAAAAACAACCACTCGGTCAGCGCCCAGTGCTTTGCGAACTTCATTAACGGTGGTTTTGAGGACGTCTTCTTCGTTGAGCGATTCGCGAATGCGGCGCGTTATGTCCCCAAGCAATTGAGTTCGCACACCTTCTGCATCGATTCGCTGAAGCAGCCGCGCATGGTCGAGAGCAAATCCCACTTGCATAGCGATCTGGCTGATCAAATCAATCTCATACTGCTGCCAATCACGGGGTCCGGAGCACTGATGTGCAATCAATAAGCCAAATAGCTGCTCATCCTTGAGAATCGGCGCTACCAAATTTGCCTTGACAGCAAACGGTTCGAGTTGACCAATGTAACAATCGCTTAAACCTGCTTCATAAATGTTATTAGTAGCTTGAACTCGACCTGCTTGGTACTGTTCTATATAGCCCTCTACGAAGCAGGGGTCTTTGATTTTGGCTCGCAACGCTTTCGCAAAACCAGGAACAACTGATTCTGCAACCACAGTTCCATACCAGTCGCTGTCAAAGCCATAAACAACGACTCGGTCAGCACTGAGTGCTTTGCGAACTTCTTCAACGGTGGTTTTAAGGACATCCTCTTCGTTGAGCGATTCCCGAATGCGGCGGGTAATATCTATAAATATCTGAGCTTGATCGGCTTTCGTATCTATCCGTTCTAGCAGTTTAGCGTAGTCGAGAGCAAATCCCACTTGCGTAGCTATCTGGGTGCAGAAATCAATCTCAGCTCGCTGCCATAAGCGTGGTCCGGAACACTGATGTGCAATTAATAAGCCGAATAGCTGGTCGTTCTTGATAATCGGCGCAACCAAATTTGCCTTGACACCAAATCGCTCTAGCAACCCAATATGACAATCACCGAGATTAGCTTTATAAATATCATCAATAGCACGAACACGACCATTTCGGTATTGTTCGACATACCCTCCCTGGAAACAGGGGTCTGAGATTGTCGTCCACAATGTTTTCGGCAAACCAGGGGCTACGGATTCTTCTACAAAGGTTCCATCCAACTTGGAATCGAAACGAAAGATGACCACGCGGTCAATTCTTAAGGCTTTGCGAACTTCTTCAACAGTCGTTCTGAAGACATCTTGTTCACTAAGCGATTGCCGAATACGCTGGGTAATGTTCATCAACACGCGCGATCGCTCAGCTTCAGCTTCTTGTTTCCATAGCAAATCCGGAAGCTGTTCTTTTATTAAGCTGATGTTGCTCTCTAAGACAACCAGCTCATCAATGCTCCTGATGGGAGCGGGAGTACCAACCTCTTGACGTAGGCTATTCACCATACTACTAGAGACTGTTGTCGCGTTCAGGATGGGACGAATGGCGCGATTAGCTAAAAATGCTGCGATCGCACCTGCCAACACTGCCGTCACCCCTGTTTCAATTAACAGAAGTGACAGTAATCTGTCTAGTGCTTCACTTTTTGCTGGACTTGTGGTATTCGTTTGTCTAGATTGGGAAATTTGCTTAGCAGTCAACTGGCTACCAAAGTAGTAAGTGACTGTCCCTACTGCCAACACAGGCAGCATACTGATACCAAGCGCCCAAGCTATTGCCTTAGTTTTCAAGCTCGATTCCTGTCCCTTCTGCTGAGCAACAGGAGACTGTTGAAGATTTTTTGGCTGATTAAATTTTTGCTCCGCTGGCTTTTGAGAAGAAGGCTGAGTCATACACGAAATCTAGTTCTGCTGCAATAATTTATTAAGGACAAAAGTATTGGTCGCTACATCGATTTCCTCAACTAGGGAGGTAGGGTAATGCTGCGTTGGAATTGTTACTAAGTTAAAGGTAGATTAAAAAGTTGCAACCTTGTCCTGACTTTATTTAAGGCTTTTGTGTAGGACTAAAGAAGCGCCACAACTAGGGGTATTAGAGTTTTTACCAAAGGGGCAAAATGGCTCTAAAACTCTTACATGGTTTGCTTTTCACTCCTTAGCCTTTCTGCCTCTCCTCAAGGGTTTGATGTTCCAAATTAATAACTTTATTATATGAGTATTCAATATTATTAAAGTATAATATATTATTATTGTGTGAATTTTGTATTAACCATTCAAAAGCTGTGTGCGCGAGCTTTTTACAAAAATGAGCAAAACAAGCGCAACTGCACATACCAAAGACACTATTCTTAGCGTTGGGTTGTCCCACTGTTTTATGGCGATCGCCACCATTGCCCAAACTGTGACTCCTGTATAAGCAATGTCTCGGCGCTGGACAGTCATGAATGTAGCAACTGCGGCTGCAACTAGCAACATAATCACTGTCCATACTTGGGCAGAAATTCCCCAACCATTCCAACCGACAAAATACAACGCACACGCCACATTAACAATAGTTGCTACACTAATCCACGCTAGATAAATACTGATAGGAATGGTAACGCACCACTTCTTGATACGAGATACAGGATTTGTGCCAATCCCTAACCTTACGTATATACTTATTAGGGGTAGCAAAATTCCTAGCATTGCTACCACTGAAAGTGAAAAAAGCCGGGACAGGAACAGATAAACCCAGATACTTTGGGCAAAACAAGCAATCACCAGCAAGTAGCTTATTTTACGTAAATCGGAATCATGTCTCTGGTTTGGCAAAACTTGGTAGATTCCTAATGCAAAAAGACCAAGGTAAATCAATCCCCAAATAGCAAAGGCGTAATTAGCAGGAATAATCTGCACATTTTTGAACAGAGTATTAGAAATTTCGCCAATATTGAGTCCATTTAAGGGAAAAATGTTCGACACAACGTTGACGACAAAAGCGCCGATAATGGCAGCTAGGGTCACAAGCTGTCGCAGTAAATCTTGGTCATAGCTAGAGTTGGATTGCTGCATAGCTACTATTGCACCGCTTATAGATACTCTGTTGTGCTTCTAGCTTACATCTTTCTTGGAGGTTGACAACCCAGAAGCAACGATAGTAGAGTTAAAAATAACGAGCGTTCGATATAAATTAATTAGAGAGATGCCGAAGATTGTTGACCATGACCAATACCGCAAAGAACTGCTCAGTAAGTGCTTTGACTTATTCGCCGAGAAAGGCTATGCTGCCATTACCATGCGCCAAATAGCTGAAGGTTTAGGTGTTTCTACTGGAACGTTGTATCACTACTTTCCTAGTAAACAGGCGTTATTTGAGCAATTGGTAGAAGACATATGTGAACGAGATGTATTGCTGGCAAAGGCTGAGTTGGAAGGAAAGCAAACTTTGCCGGAACGGATGGAAGCTTTAGGAAAATTTTTAGCTAAAAACGAAGGTTATTACATTAAGTGGACTTATTTACAAGTTGATTTTTGTCAGCATCAAGACTCTAAAGAAATGCAGGGTAGTAATGCGTTTCAACGTGCAACAGAGCGATATGAACAGGTAGTGTGTGATATTTTAGGCATTCAAGACCGAGTGTTAGCTTGGTTTATTTTTAGTCTGATGGATGGCTTAATCCTTGAGCGACTAATGGATAATGAAATGGTTTCTATTCCTGAACAATTTGCTTTGTTGAGCAAAATGCTAACGGCATATTTAGAAAAACAACTCTCGAATCATACTGCTAACAGCTAATGAGTGAGGAAAATTTATGAATGTTAAGGTATTATCAAAACCTGGGAATCGATGGTTAATTGGGCTAGTTGTAGGTGCAACTGCAATCACAGGTGGAATTGTTTTTTATGGTATTTCTCAGTATGGGATGGTCAGTCAAAAACCCGCACCTGTGGAAACTGCTCCTCCAGTAAAAAAAGTCACAGCATTAGGACGACTAGAACCAGAAGCTGAGGTGGTTAACTTGTCTGCACCTTTAGCATTGGATGGCGATCGCATAGCTCAACTGCTCGTCAAAGAGGGTGAGAATGTAAAAGCTGGACAAGTTGTGGCGCTTCTCGACTCACGAGATAAACTCCAAGATGCTCTATCGCAAGCACAAGAGCAGGTTAAGATGGCTCAAGCCAAACTCGCACAAGTAAAAGCTGGGGCAAAATCCGGGGAAATCTTTGCTCAAAAAGCAACTATTGAGCGGTTGCAAGCACAGTTGCAAAGTGACACAATAGCTCAAGAAGAAGCGATCGCCCGATTGGAAGCGCAGTGGCTAGGCGATAGAACAGCACAAGAAGCAACAATTCGGAGACTTGAGGCGGAACTTAAGAATGCTCAAGCCGAAGATCAACGATATCAGCAGTTGTACAAAGAAGGAGCTGAATCTCGTTCCTTATTTGATAGCAAACGCTTGACTTTAGAAACCGCGCAACAGCAACTCAACGAAGCCAAAGCAGTTCTTAACCGAATTAATACCACTGCTAGCAAACAAGTTCGTGAAGCGAAAGTGGCGCTACAAAGAATTAATGTTACTGGTGTCAAGCAAATTAAAGAAGCCAACGCCACCCTCGACAAGATTGCTGAAGTTCGTCCCGTGGATGTGCAAGCGGCGCAAGCGGAAGTGGATAATGCTGTAGCCGCTGTCAAACGCGCACAAACTGACTTACAACAAGCTTATATCAAGTCACCAATCACAGGAGAGATACTCAAAATTCACACACGAGTTGGAGAAAAAATAAGTGACTCTGGCATTGTGGATCTAGCGCAAACTGAGCAAATGGTTGCTGTCGCAGAAGTTTATCAATCAGACATTGGTAAAGTGAAAACCGGACAAAAGGCAGTTGTTACAGGACAAGCGTTCAACGGAGAATTGCAAGGAACCGTTTCGCTGGTTGGCTTGCAGGTGAACCGACAGAATGTTTTCAGCAATCAACCAGGGGAAAATCTGGATAAGCGAGTCGTCGAGGTGAAAATTCGCCTCACACCCGAAGACAGCAAGCGAGTTGCAGGTTTGACCAACTTGCAAGTGCAGACAGCGATTGAACAGTAAATTTTCTTCGCTAAAAAATATAACGAATGTTCGATATAGATTGGTGTGACAAGGAGGGAACTTCTACAAATGCTTTGCAAAACGTCTCGAATCCGGATTCTTAGGAGAACTTATCCTTGGGCGACTTTGGCAATTACAGCTTATAGACTCAAATGCTTAAACAATGTCAACAGGAATAGAGAAAAAACTCGTTTTTTGATGGCTTACTTCAAGATTGACTTTGCAGGCATTCTATCGCTCATGAATGACATGATTTTTTAAAGTGTACTAAACACATTGTCTCGTAAAAAAAGGTGTCAAAATGCTGAAAGCCACATACTTAATTCTTTGCATTCTAGGTACTGTTTTACCGTATTCACAATTTTTTCCTTTTCTTTTAGAACACGGATTGAATGTGAACCTTGCCTTAGAACAGCTTTTTGCTAACCGAATTTCTGCATTTTTTGGTATGGACGTGTTTGTTTCAGCGCTGATTCTTTTCGTTTTTATATTTGGAGAAGGTTCACGGCTAAAGATGAAAAATTTGTGGGTTTATGTTGCCAGTACTTTGTTAGTTGGTGTTTCTTTGGGCTTGCCTTTGTTTCTCCTCATGCGACAACACAAACTTGAAGAAACAACAGTGAACAACAAGATTCCCGACTTCTTTAAGAAGTCGGGAATCTAAGCCAATGGATTTTCGTATGTCAAGGAGTTTTTTGAAATGTTTCGTAAATGGTTTCGTAGAACGCCGCTGGCATTGCGGCAGGTGATGAAAGAAAAAACTCGTCTAGCAGTGGCAGTGGCAGGTATTGCCTTTGCAGATATGCTGATATTTTTGCAATTAGGCTTTCAAGATGCACTGTATGACAGTGCGACACAGCCCCATCGCCTGCTGGAAGCAGATTTGGTGATGACTAATCCTCAATTACAAACCCTTTTCTCTGTCAAAAGCTTTTCTCGTGAACGACTTTATCAAACGTTGAGTCATGAAGGCGTTCAGTCGGTTAGTTCTGTGTACATAGGTACAGGACAGTGGAAAAATCCAGAAACTCGGATTAACCGCGCCATATTGATATGGGGAATTGAGCCAGAAGCCCCTAGCTTGAATTTGCCAGAGGTGAAGCAAAATGCAACGGATCTTAAACTTTTGAATAGAGTATTGTTTGACCGTGCTGGACGTCCGGAGTACGGGGCTGTAGCCGACGCTGTGCAAAAGCAGGGAACGCTGGAAGCAGAACTTAATAGCCAGAACATTCAAGTCACTGGACTGTTTACCGTTGGTAGCTCATTTACTGCTGATGGTAATGTGATCACGAGTGATTCAACGTTTCTGAAATTGTTTCCAGAACGTCAACCCAATCAGATAGAAGTCGGTTTAATCAAACTCAAACCTGGTTTCGATCCGACGCAAGTCCAAGCACAGCTTGCGAAAGAATTGTCAACAGATGTACGAGTTTTAACACCAGAAGGTTTTGCGGCGGTGGAAAAATACTACTGGGAAAGTCAAGGGACAATTGGATTCATTTTTGGACTTGGTGTGATTGTAGGGTTTATTGTGGGAATCGTAATTGTCTACCAGATTCTTTACAGTGATGTTTCCGACCATTTACCAGAATATGCCACGTTAAAGGCAATGGGCTATAGCGACGGTTATCTTCTCGGTGTTTTGTTTCAAGAAGCATTGCTATTGGCAGCATTGGGCTATATTCCTGGATTTTTGATTGCGATCGCACTCTACCAGTTAACATACGCAGCAACACTGCTACCCGTTGGCATGACGCTTGCCCGTGCAATTATTGTATTTATCATAACAATCATGATGTGCAGCTTTTCTGGGGCAGTCGCGATGCGGAAGTTACAATCTGCCGACCCTGCGGATGTATTTTAGTTTTGGGTAACAAATTGTCTTAAAAAAGAAAGCAAACCCTTTGTTGCCCAGAGTCACACAAATGCTAACAATTTATTCTGTGTATGATTTCTGATAAAAAACTGCCTCGTTGGCTCAACATAGGATTGGCTTTCCCCGTCATTTTTTTAAATGGTTGGCTCATACTCTTACTTTGCCAGTACCTACAGCCCATCGTCAGTATTGTATTTACAGCCAGCCTCGTTGCTTTTTTACTAAACTATCCCATCGTCTTTTTAGAGCAGCAAGGCGTGAAGCGAGGTTGGGCAATAGGGCTAGTGTTGCTTTTTGCGCTATTGCTGTTGGGAGTTTTGGGGTTAGTCCTAGGTCCTTTAGTTTTTCAACAATTGGTTGAGTTTGGCAACCGTGTGCCAGCTTGGATTGAAGCAGGTAAGCAAGAATTACAAACTTGGGATGAGCAGACAGTGTTGCACCAGCTGCCATTTGATGTCAGTGGAATTACGTCTCAGTTGACAAGCAGACTGACTGGAGCAATGCAATATCTCACAGCTCAAATTATTAACGTGACTTTGGATACTATTAATAGTGCCTTAAATCTTGTTTTGACAATAGTTCTGACAATTTTTCTGGTTTTTAACGGGAGAAACCTTTGGGATGGGCTTTTTAGCTGGTTCTCTCCCGAGTGGAATGAGCAGATTCAATTATTCCTGAAGCAAAGTTTTCAAAACTACTTTGTAGGTCAAGCAATGACGGCTTCCATCCTCAGTGGAGTTTTGATACTTGCGTTTTTGGCTCTACAGGTGCCTTTTGGTCTACTATTTGGACTAGGTATTGGGTTTGCAAGCTTAATACCGTTTGGAGGAGTTCTCAGTATTGCATTAATCAGCTTATTAGTCTCGTTTCAAAACATTTGGCTAGGAGTCAAGGTATTGACAGTTGCTGTTGTGCTTGGTCAAATCAACGAAAATGTTGTGGCTCCCCGACTGATAGGAGGTATGACGGGACTCAATCCTGCTTGGGTATTCATCTCTTTATTAATAGGAGCAAAGCTGGCAGGAGTTTTGGGTCTACTTATGGCGGTACCTACGGCTAGTTTTATCAAAAAAACAGCAGATTCTCTACGGAGTTCCAATTCTAGTTTGAAGCTACCAATGGTTTCAACACTTGAGGGTTAATTATGGGTCGATGTGTTTTAGTTGTTCTGGGAGTACCCAAATGGCAAATGATTCGACAAATGCATTAAACAATGAAACTCGTGATGCGTGGAACACTAACGCTTCTGTTTGGGACGCCCGCATGGGTGATGACGGGAACGACTTTCATCAAGTGCTGATTCGTCCAGCAATAGAGAGACTACTTGAGGTAAAACCGGGTACCCGCATTTTGGACATAGGCTGTGGAACTGGGCTGACAACCCGCAGGTTAGCCAGCCTGGGCGCACAGGTGGTAGGAATAGATTTTGCCGAAGAGATGATTGCCTCTGCCCGCAGGAGAACTCAACAGCATGAAACATCAATTGAGTATCACGTTCTAGATGCTACGGATGAGACAGCGTTACTTGGGCTGGGGGAACGCTCGTTTGATGCTGCTGTATCCGCGATGGCACTTATGGACATGGCAGACATTGATCCCCTTTTACAGGCACTGACAAAGTTACTACGACCTGGAGGCTGCTTTGTCTTTGCCGTGATGCATCCTTGCTTCAACAGTACCCACGTCACTATGGCTGCAGAAGTCAAGGATTGCGAAGGTCAGCTTGTGAGTGAATACTCAGTCAAAGTATCTGGGTATCTACAACCCTCCACCACAAAAGGTTTAGCACTTGAAAATCAACCAAAACCACATCTGTACTTTCATCGACCGTTACACGTCCTATTAGGTGGAGCATTCCGTGCTGGGTTTGTGTTGGATGGCTTAGAAGAACCAGCTTTTCCATCTGACCATTCTTCTAACACTCGCTTTTACAGTTGGTCTAACTTTACCCAAATTCCACCTGCGCTTGTTGCTAGGTTGAGATTTTCTGATGAATTGTTACGCAAATCCTAGGCGATTAGTCAATAACCATACAGAACAAACTGTAAGCAACCCCCGACTTGAAGTCGGGGGCTTCAGCAAAAGTTGAAGCCCTAGTTTACCAGACTAAGTACTCCTTTGTACTACGTTCAGAACAAGTGTTAAAGTTCCTACCTACAAATGCGTAGCTAGTTTGTAGCTCTAGAAAATCAAGATTAAACATCTGTAATGGGTTAAGGAAGTGTCTTGATTAAAGTACCGATTCTGAACTTTGTCGAAGCTAACATTACCCGTAAGGAGGGACAATTGTCCAAAGTGTTTGTAATAGATTCAGAAAAAAGACCATTAAATCCAATTCATCCAGCGCAAGCAAGGCAATTATTACGAAACCAAAAAGCAGCGGTTTTTAGACGCTTCCCATTCACTTTGATTCTCAAGGAATTCCGTTCGGATTCTCCTGTGTCACCTTTAAGATTGAAGATTGACCCTGGCGCAAAACATACGGGATTGGCATTAGTCAACGATTCAACTGGTGAAGTAGTTTTTGCAGCCGAATTAAAACATAGAGGCTTTGCTATTAGAGAATCTCTTACTTCAAGGAGGCAATTACGTAGAAGTAGAAGAAGCCGCAAAACTAGATATCGTCAACCCAGGTTTAATAACAGAACACGCTCTAAAGATTGGTTAGCACCAAGTTTGGAAAGTCGGGTTGAGAATATCAAAACTTGGGTTGAGAAGTTGCGCCGATTTGCACCCTTTGGAGCTATCAGCCAAGAATTGGTGCGCTTTGATATGCAGTTGATACGCAACCCAGATATTCAGGGGAAAGAATATCAGCAAGGGACTCTTTATGGTTATGAAACTAGAGAGTACTTACTTCAAAAGTGGAATAGACAATGTGCTTACTGTGGAGTAAAAGACGTTCCACTTCAGATAGAACATATTTATCCCAGAGCAAAAGGAGGTTCAAACTCAATTACAAACCTTACTTTATCTTGCGGAAAATGCAATACAAAGAAAGGGACTAAAGATGTTAAAGATTTTCTCAAAAAAGACCCGACAAGATTAGAACAAATTTTGAAACAAGCTAAAAAACCTTTGGCAGATGCAGCATCAGTAAATACAACTCGATTTGCATTGTTAAATGTTTTGAAATCAACTGGGCTACCTGTAGAAACAGGTTCTGGTGGACTAACCAAGTTTCACAGAACTCAACAAGGTTTGCCCAAAGCTCACTGGTTGGATGCTGCTTGCGTTGGTCAATCAACGCCAATCTTGAACATCAAAGGCATCAAAGTTTTGTTCATTACAGCGAACGGTCACGGAACAAGACAAATATGTCGGACTGACAAATACGGATTTCCAAATCGCTATTGCTCTAGAACTAAGTTTCACTTTGGTTTTCAAACTGGTGACATTGTTAAAGCTGTTGTCGTTAGTGGTAAAAAAGTCGGTCAATATATTGGACGAATTGCAACTCGTGCAACTGGTAGTTTCAACATTTCGACCAAAAACGGATTGGTACAAGGAATTTCTCACAAATATTGTAAACACATCCACAAAAAGGACGGATATAGTTATGCATTTTAGGATAATTGTACGGCGATTAAAATCGCTCGTGTCGCAGTTCCTCCGTGGTCTAAAGACACACGGTTTCCCTGCTCCCGGAGGTTTTTAGATGACAAAAATAACTTCTTCTCATAACTCAATGCACATAGTCACAACTCAACCCGTCATCTGTGCAAGTAACCTCAATCATTACTTTGGTGAAGGTACGCTTCGCAAACAAGCCTTATTTGATATTAACCTAGATATTTACTCTGGCGAAATAGTGATTATGACTGGACCTTCAGGTTCAGGAAAAACAACTTTGTTGACTCTTATGGGAGGACTACGTTCTGCCCAAGAAGGAAGTTTAAAGATTTTAGGACAGGAAATGTGTCGTGCGAGTAAAAAGCAGCTGCGAGATGTTCGCCGTCAAGTTGGCTATATTTTCCAAGCACATAACCTCATGACATTTTTGACAGTGAAAGAAAATGTCCGGATGTCGTTAGAGTTACATGACGAGTTTTTAGATCAGGACATGGATGCTCAAGCAGTTACGATGTTGGAGAGTGTTGGTTTGGGAAATCGTGCAGATTACTACCCAGAGAATTTATCAGGTGGACAAAAGCAACGGGTGGCGATCGCCCGCGCCCTGATTAGTCAACCAAAAATAGTCCTAGCAGACGAACCCACTGCTGCACTCGATAAAAAATCTGGGCGTGATGTTGTGGAATTGATGCAGAAGTTAGCGAAAGAACAAGGCTGTACAATTTTGCTGGTGACTCATGATAACCGTATTCTTGATATAGCCGATCGCATTGTATATATGGAAGATGGTCGTCTCGTCAGCGATGGTGTAGATGCTACCGCTAAAGTCGGTTAAATCTAATAACCCAAGTTGCGGGTTACGCCACCTTGTAAAGATGCTGAGGAAAACATCATATGATTGTAACTAACACAGCTTGGTAGTGAACTACCTACACCGCCGCTTGCGGTCGGTGTAGGCTTCTGGCGTTCCTGAGAACTACCAGAACTTCCTTCTCCCAAGGGGAGACGCTGCGCGAACGAGGTACTATTAGTAGTAGAGTCACCCACTACCGGATTCGCTTTACGGCATTTTATCGTGGGGAACAGTCCCAGCCCCACGCGCTTTATGTTGATGGATGCGTTTACATCGCGGTCAACCCAAAGCGATTCTTTTTCGTCCCAATATTCTCGGATACCGCAATCAATGAAGACAAACTCGTCACGATACGCGAGTAATTGAGATGTGTATGCAGGTTTTACTGCTATTGTCCACACCCGGTGCTTTTGCAGCTATGTATTCTAGAATGGTGAAAAACTGTCCAAACGCAGCATCAGTCCAAGATTTGTTTAACCCAGACTTGGCTGATTGACCATTGGGTAAATACTTCCCGTCTTGATCAAGCTTTGCTTTGTTTCGCTTTGACAAAGCTCTGAGGGTAAGATCTTCGTGTACAAAAACTTTTTTGTTTGTACGCAGCAGTGCGTGAGCAGTCTTGAATGCATGGTCAATCCTAGCCCTGGCAATGCGTTGATGTTCCCGCGCTTCCCGCTTGGCTAGTTTACGACGTGCTTTACTGCCTTTTTTCTTGGCTGATTTGCGGCTAGAAACTTTAGCCAACCTTTTTTCAGACTTTCTGAAAGACTTCAAAGCTGGAAGTTTGGTATTCTCTGAAGTCGCCAAATAATCGTCTTCATGTAGTACCGCATCCAAACCGAGCGTGTTATCCCAAGTTGGAATTACATTATCTGGCGTAAAAACAGGAACATTGGGGTCTTCCAAGCAAATCGTAATGTACCATCCGTCTGAAGAGCTTGTTAGTAAAGCGTTCTTAAGCACAAAACCATTAGGCAAAGGACGATGCAAACGCACCTTCACCCAGCCATTAAGCTTTGAAAAAGACAGGAACAACCAATCTTTTTCGATACGTTCAACGGTTATGGCTTGACCTTCAATCCTCATCGTGCGGTAACGTGCAGCATTTTTAAAGCGTGGTTTCCCACTCCGATTACCATTACTGTCTCCCTTAATGAAGCGAGAAAAAGCCAAGTCTACTCGCTTGGACACATCCTGCAATGTTTGAGACGGTACACGGGTAAAGTCTAGCAACTCTCCAGAATACCCGACTTTGAGCAAATCTTCCTTAAGAATTGGAAGCAGTTTTTTCTGAGAGTAAAAATCAGGATTGTCTCGCAGTTCCGGCAATGAACAGACCAAAGGGCAAGCATTAATGCTGTTGCGGTTATTTTCCCACCAGTCAAACCTGTCTCCCAGTTGCTTGTTGTACCAGTACCTACAAGTTCTCAGCCAGGTATTCAATTCTAGTTTTTGATTAGTGTTTGGATAAGCGCGGTACTGATAATTAAGCAACAGAAGAACTTACCTCCTTATCTCTTGGGCAACGTTGTTATTTTATATTACACTGATTGTATCAGAGTTCCTGAAAAAGATGTGAAAAATGATTTTGTTTCCAAAGGTAGGTCAGTCAGTGACCTTAAGATTCATTTGGTTTTGACAACAAAATATCGCGCCCATGCTATCACTGGCGAGATGTTGAAACGCTTACACGTTATTCTTGAAGATTTATTGGTTAAGTGGGATTGCAAGCTTATTGAATTTAATGGGGAATCTGACCACGTACATGCGCTGTTTCAGTACCATCCAGACTTACAATTAAGCACGTTGATTGGAAATATTAAGTCAACAACATCTCGTAGACTTAGGCAAGAATTTGCAGAACACCTGAGTCGTTTCTATACAAAAGACGTTTTTTGGAATGGGTCGTATTTTGTTGCTAGCTGTGGAGGCGTAACCATCTCGACCTTGAAACAGTACATTGAATCACAAGATCGACCAGAGATAGACAATTAAGGCGCTGTCCCCACTCCCTCAATAACCTGCGGTTATTATTGGTCGGGGGACGCACCTTAATTGTCCGGTCATTCATCCCACCCTGCCCTTCGGGTCAGACGTGGGATGAATGACCGATTAAGCTAAAGAAGAGCAAAGTTTAAAGGGCGTTGCTGAATCTATGTATGAAAAAGATGTCGTGTGATTCCAAACCCTTATAGAGACGTACCATGTGAGTCCAGCGCGCTCTTGGTAGGGTTTCCCGACCCAGGCGACTGGCTCTCCCGTTGGGGTACGTCTCTACACTTGGATTCATACTTCAAATCAGCAATGCCGTTTAAAGAGCATACGGGTAAACACATTCGTGATTTGCCAATCACGGCAAACAAGCTTTTGTGATACGAGGATTATTCTTACCACATGAAAGAATTACAGAGCATTATCAAAACCTTCAAGCAATGCAAACAAAGCGGTCAACGTACTGCCCTCGCTACTGTCGTTAAAACCAGTGGTTCAGTTTACCGTAAACCAGGGGCACGTATGTTGATGACTGATGACGGTCAAATGATTGGTGCCATCAGTGGTGGTTGCTTGGAGAGTAATGTCTTTGAACAAGCACAAACCCTAATGTTTTACTCAGGCACTCCAACAGTGGTAAAGTATGATACAAGTTCTAGTGACGATATTATCTGGGGCTTCGGTCTAGGCTGTAATGGAGTTGTGTCTGTGCTGATTGAATCCTTGGATGATGTGGAAGCAAGCAGTCAACTGGAATTCATCGCCGACTGTTTTGAGCAAAATCAACAAGGAGTCGTTGCAACTGTCTTTCGGGTAGAGGGAAAAAACCAAGTCCAAGTTGCTTCTCGTCTGTTTCTAAAACAAGATGGCACTATCATCAACGGGATAGAAGACAATCAGCTTGCCCACAAGGTACAGGAGGATGCTCAACGGGCGCTACATAATAAATGCTCACGTATTGAATCTTACTTACTTGTCAATGGTATTGCTGAAGTGTTGTTTGAGGTGATTCAACCACCTCTTTCTTTGCTTATATTTGGTGCAGGTCACGATGCTATTCCAGTCGTCCACTTTGCTAAACAACTTGGTTGGCATACTACAGTCATTGATAATAGACCAGGTTATACAACAGGCGATCGCTTTCCTGTTGCAGATAGAATTATTTTCTGCAATCCAGAACACCTTGAGGCACATTTGACCTTCAATCCACGCATGGTAGCAGTGTTAATGACTCACAAATATACACATGATTTAGCACTGCTGCCAATTCTACTTTCCTCTGGGTTGCCTTACGTGGGTCTTTTAGGACCGAAAACTCGACGAGAGCGATTACTGCAAGACTTACAAGCATCTGGATTCATTCTCACACCAGACCAGTTACAACGTCTTTACAGTCCAGTTGGTCTTGACATCGGCGCTGAGACTCCAGAAGAAATTGCCCTTTCCATTGTGGCTGAAATTCAAGCTGTTATTGCCAATCGTTGTGGTAATTCACTTAGACAACGCGCTGGAGCTATTCATTCTCAGGATGAGGAGGTTAAATGTCTGGTATCGGTCTAATCATACTGGCAGCAGGTGCATCCACCCGAATGGGGACACCCAAGCAATTGCTGAAGTATAAGCAGCATAGCTTACTGCGTCACATGGTTGAGCAAGCGATCGCCTCAGTCTGCAAACCCATCATTGTTGTGTTAGGGGCGTATGCTGAACGTATTAGACCGGAGATAGAGTCATTTAATGCACATATTGTCGAAAATTTAGACTGGTCTGATGGGATGAGTCGCTCAATTCAAGTTGGCATAGAAGCTTTGAATATTGTTAATCCAAATGTAGAAGCTGCTGTGCTAATGCTATGTGATCAGCCGTTTGTCTCCACCCAAATTATCAATCAGCTTGTTGAAGTTTACCAGACTACAAATCAAAAAATTGTCGCATCAGAATATACAGGAATTTGGGGTGTACCTGCGTTATTCAACTGCCACTTATTCCCAAAACTTACTATGCTCAGTGGTGCTGCTGGTGCTAGACAGGTGATTAAAGAACATATTCAAAAGGTTGTAAGTATTCCTTTTCCAGAAGGTGCGATTGACCTTGACACGCTCGAAGACTATGAGCAGTTTCAAAGGATGAAAAGCAATATCATTTAACTCTTAAGATGCACATTTCATAACGCTTACATAGCAAGGCTTTCAGAAAATGAAGAAAAATGTGCTTTTTTCATTTGTTGCTAGCCTGGAGCATTATAAATATAGTAAGAGCGTCCCGCCCGTTCTGGATTCACAGGCGGGCAGTATCCCACAATTACAATAACTTATCCGGTGTAATAGGTAGATTGCGGATGCGCTTACCTGTAGCATGGTAAACAGCATTACCAATTGCGGATGAAACACCAGTAATGCCTATTTCACCAAGAAAGAATCATCCGCTACTAATCATTCGTCAGAATATTGAACGCGTTTTCTCGTTATGAATCAAGAGTTCTGGTTTCTGAGTATTGGTCTGAAGCCCCCGAATTTATTCGTGGAAAAAAAAGAAAGTTTTTCCATTCTTAAATCCCCCGGATTCCCCTTGTGGGGATATCCTCGCGCTGCGGTTCTGTGTTCTGCATTCTTCTTAACTACACCCCTGACACCCGCTGGATTAAAGTTGAGGTCAGGTTCGCCAACGAAAGCAACCTCAATGCGAGGAATATCCGCGTGTGCGGGAAAGTGATAGGTAGCAAAGTCATAAACCACCGGATAGCCGATATTTGGGTCAAGGTGGCTCTCTTCCATCAAAGCTTGCCCAATCCCCATGATCACGCCGCCCCGCACCTGAGACGCGGCAGTTTTAGCGTTGATAACGCGCCCAATATTCATTACGGATACCCAACGCGTCACCTGTAGGCGTCCAATTTCTTCATCTATACTGACTTCACAAAAATGCGCCCCCCAAGATTGAAACGCCCATTTCTTTCCTTCCTCACCTGGTGCTGAAGATGCTGTTGCCTCAACAGCAGCCCGCCCGGATTGACGGAGGTTGGCAAACACTTCCTCAGCAGTCTTGGCTTTGGCAGTTTTCAGAACCTCCTGACAGGCAGACATGACTGCAGGAAGGAGGGATGCTGTCATCATGGAACCACCTGCTAAGCCGCCATCTGGTAGTAAGGAGTCACCAATATCTACCCGCACTTTTTCTACAGATAGCCCCAAAACTTCTGCGGCGGTGGAGGCGACAATCGTATACGCACCAGTACCCATATCATTCGCTGCAGTCAAAACATGTGCTGTACCATCTGGTAGCAACCGTACCTTCGCGGATGCTGCACGCCTGAGACCAGGGAAAGTTGCCCCTGCCATTCCCCAACCGATCAGTTTACCATTACGTGTTAGCGATCGCACTTGTTTTGGTCTGTCTTTCCAACCAAATTGCTCTGCACCAAAGCGCAAACATTCAGAGAATGCTTTGGCTGAAAATGGCAACTCTTGACGCTGGTGTTCCTTAGTTTCATTTTTCAACCGCAGTTCCACAGGGTCAATATTGAGTTTCCAAGCCAGTTCGTCCATTGCTGACTCCAATGCCCAAAGACCGGGATTTTCTCCTGGTCCTCGCATAAATGTTGGTGTCCCGATGTTTATCGCCGCCACTTCTTGCTTCAACCGGATATTTGGCGTAGCATACATGACTGGAGTAATCCCCGTACAAGGTTCAGTAAAAACTTCAACTGGTGATGTACAAGATTTAACATCATGTTCAACAGACATGAGGTTACCATCAGCAGTGGCTGCCAAACGGATAGTTTGCTCGGTTTCAGAACGGTGTCCTGAATTTGCGGTCATCTGCGCTCGTGTCAGGACGACTTTGAGGGGGCGTTGGAGTTGGCGAGCAACAGCAGCACAGAGAATACCGTGAGGCCAGGGAAAGACTTTAGAACCAAAAGCTCCTCCAATAAAGGGGGTAACAATACGCACCCGCTCTGTTGGGAGTCCAAAAAGTTCTGCATAAGTACGCTGAGTACCCATGACCCACTGGGACGGTTCGTAAATTGTCAGAGAGTCGGAACCTTGCCACTGAGCAATGGTAGCATGAGGTTCCATGGGCGCGTGCAATTCGGTGGCAGTTTTGTAGGTCACTTCCATCTTTGCTGTTGCACTTGCCATTCCTGTGGTAAAGTCTCCCTTTTCAAACTTCAGCTCCTCACCAGACTGGGGTGGGGCTTCTTTGAAAGTACCCTTTGTCAGATCTACAAGGGGCTTCTGAGTTGCGTATTCAACCTTCACCAACTGTGCTGCATGACGTGCTCGTTTAAAGGTATCTGCTACTACCAAGCCAATGATTTGTCGTGCATAATGAACTTTATCATCAGATAATGGTAAACGAGCCTCTTGACATCCTCCCCGCCCAAGAATGTGCGGGGATTCCAAGAATCACTTCTTGGGCTTTCTGTTTCTACGAGTTGACTTGCTTGAAGGAGTTTCCTCACTCAAGTATAGCAAAACTTCCTTCAACTTCTAAGCAAATCTAATCATCTATAGTCAATTGTTCCAATTTTGGTGCAGGTAATTTAGCTATTCTAGGATGGCATATTGCTTTTTCAGCTTGAGTTCTTGGGGAGAATAAGTCATGACTATTTGGGTAAATGAACAAATTGATTCATCCGGCATGATTCATGCTTGTATTGCTTGCTGTAACGAGTCTCAAGCCAAAGATTGCCATCAGTCCTTTGAGCAAAATTTGACTGAAGAGCAAAAGGCATGGGGTTGGGTGGCGCGATTGCGGACGGTCAATTCTTGGGATGACGTTCCAGTCAATGCTTTAAAGCTGGATTAAGAGTTATATTCGTTCCTTAGGGTATGGAGAAAAAAAGAATTCTTTCCTTGCCAAATAGAACATATTTTATTTGTGGGGACGCAACTGTATTGTGCGTTCTTCTTAATTTTTACTTTCTTTTACCGATTCCTATAGGGGCGCAAGCCACTGCGCCTCTACTGCCTTAGTTTCTATAGCGCAACTCAATTGAATGAAGTAATTATAAATCTCGTGTCCACTCCCCTCATTCCCCCTTACAAGAGGGGGGGGAAGACAGAGGAAAAACTTTTATTTATTGTCCCATGAGTAGTTCATTATTTCTTTGGTGTACCTTACTCCGGGTTGCAAACCCCTATATTGGCACAAGCACAGCAGCTAGATCAGAATATGAGCGAAGATAAGGTTAAAGAAATATTAAGAAAATAATATAGTATTAGAAAAGCTTCAAATAAACTAATCTATTATGGAAAATAGATGTGTTTGTTGACTATTTAAGAGTTATCATCGGTACAAAAGATGAATTGAAAAAAAAACTTGTAAAAAACAAAGAAAGTTGAGTGAACTATCCAACAGTTTACACTGCTCTTCCAGGCTCTCCCATCCATTTGGTTGGCAAAACGGGACAAGCTGTTCAAATTTCAATTCATTCTCCTAGTCAGTATATCTGTGCCAACCGCGAGCAGATATTACCAGATTGGAAAAAACAGGTTTCTTTGTGGGTCGTGATTGTTTTACAGCAATCAGGATATGAATTAGTGGAAAGTACCCCGGAAATTGAGACAGAAAAAGAACGGTTGCGGGAAAAGTTTATGAGATTTGGTTGTGATGTTGCCTTTAATCTGCGCGATCGCAACTATTTAACAGACGTGATCGACCCCCGCACAGGCTATCCTTTGCTTTCGCGTCCGGGGAAAATTTTGCACGACGACACTGCAGCTGTGAAAGCTTTACTGCGCTACCCAGTCATTCAAAACAAATGCCGCGTGCTCATCCATCCCAGTTGGGGAATGGCAGTTTATCCCGGCATTTTGATCTCACAAGCTCCCCCATTCTTGATCGAATGGGTGATCAAGAGCATAGCTCCCTTGCATGGTTGGAAAATGAAGACTGAAGACTGAAGAATAATAAAGGATGAAGACTTCATAATTTTTTGTACTCTTGATACCATTGCACAAAAGAATTTATACCTTGCTCAAGGGGAGTACTGGGCTTAAATCCAACATCACGCATCAGGTCATCTACATCAGCATAAGTTGCAGGAACATCTCCCGGTTGCATTGGTAATAGGTTTTTCACTGCTTTCTTGCCAAGCGCCTTTTCAAGCACCTCAATAAACGTCATCAATTCCACAGGATTATTGTTACCGATGTTGTAAAGTTTGTAACGGGCATTGCTGTTCGCTGTGTTGGATTCAGGTGGTTTGAGCATCACCCGGAAGACGCCCTCAACGACATCGTCAATATAGGTAAAATCTCGCTGCATTTTGCCGAAGTTGTAGACATCTATGGGCTTACCTTCTTCTATCGCTTTCACGAATTTGAAATACGCCATGTCGGGTCTTCCCCAAGGACCATAAACTGTAAAAAAGCGCAGCCCGGTTGTCGGAATTTGGTAGAGATGACTATAAGTATGGGCAATCAGTTCATTTGCTTTTTTGGTTGCAGCATACAGCGAAATCGGGTGGTCAACATGATCGCTGACGGCGAAGGGAACTTTGGTATTGACACCATAAACAGAACTTGAGGAAGCAAATACCAAGTGCTTGATTTGACTTTGGCGGCATGCTTCTAAAAGATTCACAAAGCCTGTAACATTGCTATCTAAGTAAGCCCAAGGATTTTGTAAAGAGTAGCGCACGCCTGCTTGGGCAGCAAGGTGAACGACATAGTCAAAGGTGTATTCTTGAAAGAGTTGAGCAATCTCAAGGCGATCGCCCGTATGTTGCCGAGCCTGTTCTTCCAGAACAGGCTCCCCCAAAGCAGAGCTTGGTTGGGCAACAGGGCGCGCTTCGCGATCGCCGTCTGGGCGCGCCCCTTTGGGACGATCGCTCAACTCTAAAAACTGAAACGTAAACCCCGGCTGCGGGTGAAGCTGCGCCAAACGAGCTTTTTTTAGGTTGACATCGTAATAGTCATTCAAATTGTCAACGCCTATGACCTCGATTCCTTCTTGTAAAAGACGCTGTGCTAAGTGATAACCAATAAATCCAGCAACACCAGTAACCAGTACCCTCATCGTTAACACCACTCAAAAGTCCATAATAGACATCATATTCATTGCGCGAAGTATACGTGTGCTGTTTAGCATCTATGATCATAAACAACACTATAGATTGGACTAACCCTTACGAGGTCGGCGCAATTTCTTAGAACGAATAGGTCCTAAAACTTGGTTGAGTGCACGCAGTTGTTCAGCTGTCCCCATAGCGATCAGAACATCTCCCGGCAAAAATACCGTATCAGCTGTAGGACCACCGATAAGTTCGCCATTGGCGCGGCGAATGGCAAGCAGCAGTGCACCCGTTTGCGCTCGTAATTGTGCCTCTCCTAAAGTTTGACCCACAAAAGGACAAGTCGCGGGGTCTAGCAAAAATTCTTCCATGTATAACTGTCGGTCTGTACCTGAGATAATGCCATCTACAAAGTCCATCACTTGGGGTCGCAGAGCTGCTGCTGCCATGCGCCTTCCGCCAGTGATGTAGGGAGAAATGACGGCATCTGCACCGGCACGTTGTAATTTTTGCAAAGCTTCCTCTGTGCTGGCGCGGGCGATCGCCCTAATCTTTGAATTCAGTGTTTTTGCTGATAATACTATATATAAATTTTCAGCATCTGAAGGAAGCGCCGCGACGATACAAATTGCCCGTTCAATACCAACTTTAAACAATGTTTCATCCAGAGTCGCGTCTCCTTGGCATACAACGTAACCTTGAGCTTGGGCGATTTGTACAGATTCCAAACGCGAGTCAATAATGACAAAAGGAACGCCTTCTGCCCGAAATTCTATGGCAATTTGGCGACCTGTCCGGCTAAATCCACAGATGATATAGTGTTCCGCTAAGGATTCCATTAAGCGCCTCTGTTGTCGTATGATAATCTCGTGCTGAAAGTAACCTTGGATGACAGCTTCCGTGAATCTGTTCACAATGTAACCAATACTGATAACTCCCATCAAAATCAAGGCGATGGTAAACAATCTTCCTCTCGGTCCTAGCGGTTGGGTTTCACCGTAGCCAACAGTCGCCAACGTGATGACGGTCATGTAAGCTGCGTCCTCCCAAGACCAACGCTCCACAAATCGATACCACAAAGTGCCAATGAGGAAGACACCAGCAAGGGCGGTAATCCCCGCCTTTAACTCTTGCTTGATACGTTGATATTTTTGCTCAAGTGTTGAGTACACAGTTTTTTTTCGATCACCACTCGTTTGAGAATATCTGAGTGCTAGCTTAATATGAAGTTTGTAAGAAGATTTTTTTCCAGATTCTCATAGAAACCACCAACCAACGATAAGATGACAAGTTTTTAGGAGTTAAGTCAGTAGTGAGCATACAAACTCTGGTTGAACAAGCGACGATAGCGTCTAGCCCCTTTGAAACAGATAGTTTCAATCAAGTTGTCATGTCCACCTACGCACGGTTTCCCATAGCCCTAGAACGGGGCGCTGGATGCCGTGTTTGGGATACGCAGGGGCGGGAATATCTCGACTTTGTGGCTGGAATTGCCACTTGCACTCTCGGACACGCCCACCCTGCTTTCGTAGAAGCAGTGACACGGCAAATACAGAAGCTACACCACGTTTCTAATTTGTACTACATCCCTGAGCAGGGAGAGTTGGCAAACTGGATAGTGCAGCATTCCTGCGCGGATCGCGTATTCTTCTGCAACTCCGGGGCAGAAGCCAATGAAGCCGCAATTAAACTGGTGCGAAAATACGCACATACAGTGCTACAAATTGAAAAACCAATCATTTTAACGGCACGCGACAGTTTCCACGGAAGGACTTTGGCAACAATTACCGCTACAGCTCAACCGAAGTATCAAAAGAACTTTGAACCTTTGATGCCTGGTTTCCACTATGTCCCTTACAACGATATTGGTGCGGTAGAAGCGGCGATTAGCGAACTCGATGAAGGCGATTACCGGGTAGCGGCAATTTTGATAGAACCATTGCAGGGGGAAGGCGGCGTACGACCAGGGGATCTTGCCTACTTCCAAAAGCTGCGGCAGATTTGCAATGAAACTGGCGTTTTGCTGATCTTTGATGAAGTGCAAGTCGGTATGGGACGCAGCGGCAAGTTATGGGGTTACGAGTGCCTTGGCGTTGAACCGGATATTTTCACCAGCGCCAAGGGGTTGGGCGGTGGTATCCCGATAGGGGCAATGATGTGCAAATCATTCTGCGATGTTTTCCAGCCAGGAGAGCATGCCAGCACCTTTGGCGGAAATCCTTTTGCGTGCGGAGTTGCTCTCACCGTTTGCCAAACTTTGGAACGGGAGAACATTTTGCAAAATGTACAGGATCGGGGTGAACAGTTGCGAGATGGTTTGCGGGCGATCGCAGCAAAATACCCCAATCACATCACCGAAGTACGTGGTTGGGGTTTGATCAATGGTTTGGTGTTGAACTCAGATACCCAGTTAACAGCGGCGGAGGTTGTCAAAGCTGGGATAGATGAAGGTTTATTGCTCGTTCCCGCTGGTCCCAAGGTTGTACGATTTGTACCACCCTTGATTGTGACACAGGTAGAAGTAGAACAGGCGTTGCAAGCTGTGGACAAGGCAATGGCAGCTGTGACAAAAGAATGAAGAAACAAGAAACAAGAGAGAAGAATAAATTCTTCTCTCTTGTTTCTTTTGGGGAATGATTAATTCAATTACAGTGTTGAGAGCAGAAACTCTACTCATGTTGGTGCAAACCTGCTTGAGCAACTTTCGACGTTGAGCCTAGAATCCCACGGCTTATAGCCGTGGGAGTGTCAAGAATTAGAGAGCGTATCTGCCATTCTTTGCAGTTTTCTACCGACTTCTTCCATCGTGTAGAAGAACGTGAAAAACCTCAGTAACTCATCGATAGGATCATCTTGCATCTGTATTCCTTGCAAGTGATTGAATTGCTCCGTTGCATTCGTGAGTGCAACTTCTATCTCTGGTAAAGATAAATGGGATTTATGCGACTTAACAGTATGTGCCAAGACGAGCATCGCACTTCTGGTTTCCTGTGCTAGTTGGGTAAGTTGGGGTGAGAGCATCTGCCAGAAGGTGTCCTGTTGGCGGACAATTACAGTATGTTCCATTGTCAGGATATGCTCCCAAATCCTTCGGATTAAGAACTCCCAAGCTTCATTTACCTGCTTTTCTGGTGGTTCACGAGTTTGTCCCTGTCTGACTTCCTTCCATAGTTCCCGCCCTTTCTGTAATGAACTAATAATAGTGCCTTTTATCGCCTCCGCTTTCGGGCGCTCATAGTTTCCTGTCAACGCACCATCCACAACCAATCCGTAAAACTGCTCCAAACTCACCAACGTTTGCGACAAACAACGCCTTAGTTCTGAGCCAGCAGAGGCGGGAAAGACGAAGTTGTTGACCAACAGTGCTACACCAATGCCCAACAGAGTTTCTAGAAATCTACCCCAAGCGTACAACCAGGGAGACTGGTTGTGAGTCAAAATGACAATTGCCGACACATACCCCGCTAACTTTGCCGCCTCATTAAATTTCCAGTAGTTGGCAAGAAAGATAGTCAGGAACACACTGATTCCCAACGACCAGGGATTGTTACCTAGGGTAGCGCTAAAGATTGCGCCACCAATGGCACCGATCACCGTTCCAATCAACCGTTGAATCCCCAGTCTCAAAGTGCTGCCATGCGTCGATGACATCACAATAATGGCTGCTATAACTGCGTAGAAAGGATACTCCCATTGCAACCACTGAGCAATGACCAAAGAGATTGCAGATGCTAGTCCCATTTTTAGTGCCATCTTGGCTAGCATCCCATTGGGAGAACAAGCCCAATTGTTCAATGCTGTGATGATTGTTTGTTTGGGCAATTTCTGCTGGCTTGTAGTTTGGCTATCCGGAGAGGGAAGAGTGTTATTGGGTTTTACCATATCTACAAGGTAAAAGAAGGAGTTAGGAAATCCAACACAGACTAATACCACATGGTTTTTGACCATTAGTATTTTATGCTGGTTTTCAAATCTCCACAGGATGTTGCCCGTAAAATGGTAATGCTTCTGACCAGTTAGGACGCTGCCCTCGTTGCCAGTCTAGATATGCGAGTTGCAACACGTTTGTCACTGTCGCTGCTAATCCGGATTTTGCTTCAATAAGTTGATAATCTGTGTCCCAGCTAGCTAATTTTTCCTGCCATGCTTCTGGTGTCATCACAGTATCTGGTAGTAAAACCTTAAGTTCAGAAGCATCTGGTGTGGGTTGATAAATAGCCCCGAAAACTTGACCTCGTTGGGCGGGCATTTGTACAGCTATGGCACTTTCTGACTGAAATCGCCTCCCCGTTGACGGCGAGGAGGTTTGGGGGGTGGGGTCAACAACGTGTGACCACGCCATAGCTGCCAAAGTAGAAATGGCAAATACAGGAATGCCTAGTTGTTGCCCCAAAGTGCGGGCGGTGACAACGCCAATCCGAGTTCCAGTAAAACCTCCTGGTCCGTTTGCTACGGCAATAAACGCCAAGTCTGCCCAAGTTTGCGGTTTAATAAATTCAACTAAATATTGATGCAAATGACTGGATAGTTCACGATCTAAATCCCAAACTTGAGAACGGCTTTCGGCAGCAAAGTTACTCATTGCCAAACCCAATTCACGAGTTGTGGTGTGTAGTGCCAGTGCGTATTGCGTTGGTTGGAGATTTGCTAATTGAGTGGTCAAGCTATTTTTAATATTGGTTTTTTTATAACGTCTTGTATTTTAAAGCATCTTTCTGCGTTAAATTAAACATAAAAATAATCACGACTACCACACTAAACAGCAGTAGCCGCGTTTAACATACACAACACAACTCATGCTCAAGTTGGCACCAACTCACCAGGACGTAACTTCGACCACTTACCCATTTCACGCTTAAAGCTGAGACATCCTACAACATCCCATTCCATTTCAATCACATCGTCTCGCGTACGGATGTTGACATTGATGGAGGGTTCATTCGGCTCAAAATTTGGCGTTTCGGTCAAGTGAGGTTGTTGGTGCTGGGTTTCTACCGCATGGTAGGTGATACAGCGGTCTACATAGTGGCAATTTACACAAACACACATAATTCAACCAACTCCGGGGACCTTTATTGATAATCTAGCTTAAGCGCCATTGTTATTCACTAGTCGCTGGGTTTATTTTTATTACGATGGACTGTTCAGTTCCTTCTATGCTTTCGCCAGAAAATTGGCCTTTTAGTTTGGAATTATTGCCACAACCTGCATACATGGTAGGTGGTGCTGTGCGGGATGCGATTTTAGGAAAGACTCGCGAGTACTTGGATCTGGATTTTGTTCTACCATCTGATGCGGTGAAGGTAGCTCGTAAAATAGCGACACATTACAAAGCTGGTTTTGTGTTATTAGATCCACAACGACAAATTGCTCGTGTTGTGTTTCCCCACGCTACAGCAGATTTTGCACAAGCTGAAGGCAATAGCTTAGAAACAGACTTGCATAGGCGGGATTTCACAGTAAATGCCATAGCATACAATCCCCACACTCAAGAAATCATTGATCCCTTGCAAGGCTATAATGACCTGCAACAGCGTCTTTTGCGAATGATATCACCTGCTAACTTGGAAGACGATCCCTTGCGGTTAATGCGGGCATATCGCCAAGCTGCTCAACTCGGTTTTACAATTGAGCCAGAGACTCAGGCAGTAATTCGCTCTTTAGCTTCACACATCACAAAAGTTGCCCCTGAAAGAGTGCGGGTAGAATTAGGGTATATGCTGGCAAATGCTCAAGGGAGTTCCTGGATTGCAAGTGCTTGGGAAGATGGTTTAATTACTCCTTTCTTTAAATACGCCACAAAAGAAAGTGTGAGTTTATTGGCGATGGTTGACTCTTCTGCTTCTCAACTGGCGGAAATTTGGCAGCAATTTGGAGTGGAACTTGCCCAATATGTACGCGATACCGTCAAAACCACTTGGTTGGCAATAGCTAAACTTGCAACTCTAGTCAACCCGGAACCAGAAACAGCCCAAATAGAGTTGGTGGAACTCACCTATAGTCGTGCAGAAATAAAAGCGGTAACTACCGTTTTAAGGTTGTTACCGCAACTGAAAACACCCCTGATGTCTTTGCGAGAACAATATTTCTTATTTCAAGAAGCGGGATTTGTTTTTCCAGCGATCGCCACTTTAGCAGTCGCACACACCATATCAGTAGAGGCGATATCTAACGACAACGCTCTAGATATGTACGCACCCTTAATCACCCGCTACCTTAACCCTGATGATCTGGTTGCTCATCCCACAGCTTTACTTAGTGGGGAAGATCTAATGTTAGCACTGAACATTCCTGCTTCGCCACTAGTCGGTCAACTCCTTACAGAAATTGCCGTGGCGCAGATTGAGGGGAAAATTTCCACACAAGAACAAGCGATAGAGTTTGCAGCTGGGTTATTAAAGATTAGGGATTAGGGATTAGGGATTAGGGTTTGAAACTGTAACTTATTTTCCTGACAAAACTACCCATACCTTACTGATTGTCCACGTCTTCCAGAAGCTTGTCCACATATTCCCTTAGCCGTTCTTGCCAGTCAGGGACGGCTTTAAGTTTCTCCCTCACTCCCACACGCACATTGAAACATATGGGACGCTTATCAAACGGCTCATTGTTCTGTGGTTTAAATCCTAACTTGTTACCTTTCTGAAATGGCATCACACAAACTTAAATTAATATGTTAATATATTAACATGTAGAGAGCATAACAATGTTATTAGGTTTTAAGACAGAACTAAAACTGAATAACGCGCAACGCACCCAACTGCTTAAGCATTGTGGTGTATCCCGTCATGCGTGGAACTGGGGACTAGCTTTAACCAAACAAATACTGGATCACAACAAAGCTAATCCCGAAGCCAAGATAAAGTTTCCTAGCGCTATTGACCTTCATAAATGGCTGGTAGCACTGGTAAAGAGCGAAAATTCTTGGTACTACGAATGTTCGCGCGTCGGCTCCACAGGAAGCACTAAGAGCATTGAGGATCTCTTGGGACAGATGCTTTAATAAGACATCTGGAGTCCCGCAGTTCAAAAAGAAAGGACGTAGAGACTCATTCACGCTTGAGGGAATAGTCAAAATCTTAGGTAGTAATAAAATTCAAGTACCTGTGATTGGTGTTCTCAAGACCTACGAACGACTGCCCTTCGGGTTCGCAGTCCCCTAGGTCGGGAAACCCTCCTGCAGGGCTGTCTCACCACAAGTGCTAATCAAGTCTTGTACAATATCTCGTCATGCATCGAGATGGTTTATTAGTTTCAGGTTTGATGTAGAACAACAGCATTTAGGTAATACAAGCGTTGTAGGCGTTGACCTTGGTGTTAAGAACTTGGCAACCAAGAGCACTGGTGAGGTAATAGCTGGAGCCAAGTCTTACAAAAAGTACGAAGCTAAGTTAAGCAGAATGCAGTGGTTGAACCGCCATAAAATCATCGGTTCAAACAACTGGAAAAAAGCGCTCCTTCAAATAGCTAAGCTTCACAGAAAAATAGCCAACATCCGGAAAGACACATTGCACAAGCTCACTACGCTGCTTGCCAAGAACCACGGCACAATAGTGATTGAAGACCTCAATGTATCAGGCATGATGGCTAATCATAAACTGGGCTTTGCGCAATTGCTGATATGTCTTTGTTTGAGTTCCGTCGTCAATTGACCTATAAATGCGAATTATATGGTTCAAAGCTCGTTGTCGTTGACCGATGGTTTCCAAGTTCCAAGACTTGTTCAAATTGTGGCACTAAAAAGGAAACACTCACCTTGAATGAGCGAGTGTTTGAATGCTCCGAGTGTGGTTTTGTTGTTGACCGCGATTTAAACGCAGCGATTAATTTGAAGCGAAGCGGTTCCTTTTAGGAACTAGAACGCGGTCAGTTAGACCGTATGAGCCTGTGGACTGGTCTTGTTGCCGACTTCTCCAGCAATGTTGCAGGAAGTAAACGAAACCCAACCTCTGTGACTAGTACCAGTCATCTTGTTGTATAGAAAAGTCTAGTTATGGGTAGCTTTGGGTAGGTTTTATGTAACGGAATTCTCACCTAAGAGTCAACAGTCCCCTTTACAATTTCTGAATTTAAGGGTATTGCGGAAGTCCCCACCCTCAAGGTACTCAAGCAGGTGGGGATGGCATGCTGTGCAAAGATGAAAACATTTCTGACCAATTCAATCCGTAGGATTGACAGGGAATGCGATGGTTGTTCGCGTAGCGTGTCCGGAGGACATAGAGTTGCCAATCTTGGCATTTGGTAGTGAGCCTATATAATCTTCGATTACCGCAGTCATCGTTTTATCTGTAAGTACTGCATACTCTCTAAGTATATTTAGCCTGCGGTCTGCTACTTCACGCACTAGCAAAAAAGCTGGTGATCTTGAGGCAACTAGGGGCGAAGAAGCGTCAAAAATCTACTCTTACTAGGCTGGATGTAGAAACCAGCCCACAGGCGAAGTAAGGGCTGGTAGTTCATAAAAATTTCATCTACCGATACAGTGGGGATTTATCTATTCCTCCAACTTGATTAAGAGGCCAAAAGCGAATGACAGCACGTCCGATAATGTTCTCGCGGGGAACAACACCCCAGCAGCGGCTATCATAGCTACTGTTACGGTTATCTCCTAATACTAAGTATGAGTTGGCTGGTATGGTGACAGGTTGCGATAGGAAAGGTGGTTGCTGACCTGATGTGCAAACATCGATAGCTGTACGCTGTCCAGTTGCTAAGTACTTTTCTGACAGGCCTTTGTTATCGATATAAACTTTGCCATTCCTCAGTTCTACCTTTTCTCCTGGTAAGGCAATCACACGCTTAATAAAAGCATCTTGATATTGTTCTTTTTGTAACTCTTGCGTCGGTGAAAATACTACAATATCGCCTCGCTGCGGGTTAGAAAATTTATAACTTAATTTATCGACAATAATCTTGTCCGCCTCCCATTGGTTTGGAGTACCGTGTAGGGTTGGTTCCATCGAACCAGAGGGAATCCAACGCGCTTCAGCAACAAAGGTGCGAATTCCTAGGGCTAGGACGATGCTTAATACAACCGTCCTACTGAGTTCTGCAAGCCAAGAAGAATTACTGGGTTGTGGGTGGCGAGAGTTGTTATCAGACACTTGATTTTGCATGAAAGAAATTACAAAAGTAATGGCAATAGAAGCAGGTGATTCACTTGCCCAAGCAGGGATGCTGTATTTTTATCTTAACTTTACAATCAAGCTGTTGAGGTTGTGTAGTCATCTTGACAGGGTTCTCGGTTAATTAAGAAGAATAAACTTTTTTGTGACAAACAACACAAAGGCTCCGCAAAGAGTTCAACTAAGTTTAACCTATAGGGATAATTATGTGTTAAGCTCAGTTCTTGTTTTAACGCAGTTGACCGCATGTCATCTCCTACGAGTTTGCTGATTCGTCGCGCTCGCATAATTCTACCCAATGGTGAATCACTCCTTGGGGATGTGCTAACGCGCGATCGCACGATAGTTCAAGTTGCACCAGAAATTTCCGCTGCAACGCCGATTACAGAAATTGACGCACAAGGGTTAACTTTGTTGCCAGGCGTAATTGATCCACAAGTCCACTTCCGGGAACCAGGACTGGAACACAAGGAAGATTTATTTACCGCTAGTTGCGCTTGTGCCAAAGGGGGAGTCACCTCATTTTTGGAAATGCCCAATACGCGCCCCACAACCACGACTCAACAAGCTCTTGATGATAAACTACAACGAGCTTCGCAAAAGTGCTTGGTGAATTATGGCTTTTTTATTGGGGCAACAGCAGAAAATTTGCCTGATTTAGTTATGGCAAAGCCAACTTGTGGGATCAAAATTTTCATGGGTTCAATGCATGGACAGTTGCTCGTTGACCAAGACGCTGCACTAGAAGCTATATTTTCTAAAGGCGAGCGTTTGATTGCCGTTCATGCTGAAGACCAAGCCAGAATTAATGAACGCCGCAAGGATTTCGCTGGAATTCATGATCCTGCAGTTCATTCCCAAATCCAAGATAATCAGGCAGCCCTACTGGCAACTCAGCAAGCATTAAGACTTTCTAAAAAATACCAACGTCGTTTGCATATTCTGCATATGTCAACAGCAGAAGAAGCAGACTTACTACGTCAGGATAAACCAGGTTGGGTGACAGCAGAGGTGACGCCTCAGCATTTACTTCTCAATACCAGTGCTTATGCGAAGATTGGCACTTTAGCGCAGATGAATCCACCATTGCGATCGCCCCACGATAACGAAGTCCTGTGGCAAGCTTTGCGTGATGGCGTGATTGACTTCATTGCCACAGATCACGCACCGCACACTTTGGAAGAAAAAGCTCAAGAGTACCCAAACACTCCTTCTGGGATGCCTGGTGTTGAAACTTCCCTACCTCTGATGTTAACAGCTGCAATGCAGGGAAAATGTACTGTTGCTCAAGTGACTCATTGGATGTCACAAGCCGTCGCTCAGGGATATGGTATCCCAAATAAGGGAGCGATCGCTCCTGGTTATGATGCCGATTTAGTGCTTGTCGATTTGAATACCTATCGCCCTGTGTTACGCGAGGAATTGTTGACTAAGTGTCGTTGGAGTCCTTTTGAAGGTTGGAACCTCACTGGATGGCCTGTGATCACTATAGTAGGCGGTCAGATTGTGTATGAAAAAGGAAAAGTACATACACACGTGCGGGGTCAAGCCTTAACTTTTACTCATTAAACAAGAGTGCAAAAGTCAATTTTATGAAAAAAAAACCACAGATGGACAGAGATGGACACTAGTTATTTATCTGCGTTTATCTGTGTGCATCTGCGGTTCTAAATATCAATTAATCATACTTTTGCAAGAAGTGTATTAGCTAAAACGAAAATTCATCCCACGTTTGTTGCCGTTGGGAGGCGTGGCAATACTGCTTGGATCAGCAGCTTTTTCTATTAATCAACAAACTTTGTAGAGACACGCTGTTTGAAGGGTCTCTACACACTGAAATTTCTACCGTTGACACTGTAAGCTTAAGCCGTGACAGAGTGGCTTTCATCACGCTCGCTAAAACCACAGGGTTTTCAGCCTACCTTCTTATAATCCAAAACCCGATTACTATCACTCACCACTCCCACTAATTACATTCTGATATCAAGTCCGGTTAATTACTTATAATTCCTGCTTTACCTCACCCGCCTCCCTTCCCCTCTCCGAACTTGCTACAGAGGGTTGGGGTGAGGTTCTTCGTTTTTTATAAGTGTTCATCCGGACATAATATGAGTTCTGAATTCTAAATTCTTTTTCTGAATTTGGCAAAGCGTTGCTTAGTGCGCCTTTCCAGCCACAAGTCTCAGCTTTTGAACGTATTGAGTAGAGGTTTCTTTACTGAATACGTTTTTATTTTATACAAACTTCATAATTGATCAAGTAAATCTACGTATGCATTTGCTTACATAGTTAAGGGAGCTAGCAAATATCAATGCTAGATATACCTACTGTAAAAAATTTTGCAAGTGAGGTTTGATAATTAAGATGACAATCTTAGCTAATCTAAATGATGAGCGTGGTAGCGGTAGATTTGGCGCTACCACGGCAAACACATTTGAGCAAAGCGAGAATGTGTCATAAAGACCGTGAAATTCTTGGCTGAATGCGCTGCTTTGAACGAGTCCACTTACCATGCTGTAGTTGCCTACACGATGCACCTAGGTGGTTCTCTGCTCAAGCTTTTGCTCTGTTACGCAAGCCTGTTCTCGTCCGCCCCACGGTAGGAAACAGATTAAACTCCCATCGAGGCTATTGCTTCGTTGATGGTGCAATTATGGAGCGTAATTTCCGCTTGACGAGTGCCTTCATCTCCATAAGTCAAGCGTACAGCAAAATAGCTATTTGGTTTGTAGGGCATACGTTCTGCCCATTCAATTGCCACAATTCCTGGTGTGACCTCAACACCTTCCCAGTAGGTTTCTAGGTTTAAGTCGGCGACTTGTTTTGGTTCCAAGCGATATAAATCTAGGTGGTAAAGGGGAAGGCGTCCTTCCATGTACTCGTTAATGAGAGTAAAAGTTGGGCTAACAATTGGATCGCTGATGCCTAAACCTTCCCCTATACCTTGCACCAAAGTTGTTTTGCCAGCACCTAAATCACCTTCGAGTAAAATAACATTGCCAGCATTCAGCGATTGACCGAGAGCAATTCCAAGCTTTCGCGTCGCCGCTGCATCTGCCAAAAAAATTTTTATCATCAGTCAATAGTTCTGGGCTGGTCCCGTATATCCTCACTTTCCATGATGAGCTCCACTATACCACCGCCACAACACCCGCGCCAGTCGTTGGGGGTTGTGACGCACGCAACCTGTTTCATCTTCATGCATCACATTAGCGAGAACAATCCGCCGCCCTAACTGACCTATAGCTTCTCGATCCAGGAAAACAGGATGCGATTGTTGCTGGGCGTAGCGGATAAGTGCGCGGGGACTAGGAGATTTTTTATGTACTAGTACAGCGTTAAATAGGGGTCTGCCGCAAGCAGCATCAATTGCCCGGATGTGGTCAGCAACGGTGTATCCTTGAGTTTCTCCAGGCTGTGTCATGATGTTACATACGTAGATACGGGGTGCGTCCGAGGCGGCGATCGCATCAGCAATTTCTGGTACGAGCAAATTGGGAATGACGCTGGTATAAAGACTGCCAGGACCCATGATGATGTAATCGGCTTCTTTAATTGCCTTAATGGCGGCTGGCAAGCCGGGAGGATTTTCCGGAATGCAGCCAATCTTGACAATAGTACCACCGGCTTCGGTAATTTTAGATTCTCCTTGTATACGGCGACCATCGGATAACTCAGCCCAGAGGCGCACATCGCTGAGAGTTGCTGGCAGAACTTGTCCCCGGATGGCTAGGACTTTGGAACTGGCGGCGACACCTCTTTCCAAATCGCCAGTAATATCACTCATCGCCGTCAAAAACAAATTGCCAAAACTATGACCTAGCAATCCCTCTCCAGCCTTAAAGCGGTACTGGAACAGTTCTGTCAATAACTTTTCTTCATCAGCCAGTGCAGCCAAACAATTGCGAATATCTCCAGGTGGTAGCACGCCAAATTCCTGGCGTAACCGCCCTGAAGAACCACCGTCGTCGGCTACAGTGACAATGGCAGTAATATTGGCGCTATAAACTTTCAAGCCTCTAAGCAATGTGGAAAGTCCCGTACCACCACCAATTGCGACAATTTTTGGTCCCCGGTGCAATCGGCGATGCGCCATGAGGACATCAATAAGTTCCTCATCGCCTTCTGATCGCAGTACCTGAGTAATTGAACTGACTGTCCGAGTTTGTCCCCATAAAAGCAACAGCAAGCCGCCCAGTATCACCAAAGGTCCGCTAATGTAGTACGGTACAATGTCGGTGATGAATTCCAGAATGCCCCTCAAAAACTTAATTGCCCAAAAAATTGGGGTTAGCCTAATCCAGATAGCAAATCCCAGACTTGCTAAAATTACACCTCCAATACTAATTAGCAACCATCGTTTCACCGATAGCCCAGGAGATAACCACTTGAACCACTGGTTAACTCGATGGGAAGTGCGACGACGTGACTGCTTTTGCAAGGCGTTGAGGGCTTGTCTGAGAAAACCAATTGACATACCTGATTTGGAGCAGTGCTACTAACAATGATTAACAGAAAATGTACACTACCTGGTTTAAACCCAAGAAGTGTGGAATTATTAGATTTTTCAATCTCATTAGACCAAAAGTGCATAGTCTAAGTTGCCAGTATGCCGAGTGATTACGCCTTTTGGTCAACAGAAACAACAAATCAATGGAACAGCGAATTTTAGGAATAGATCCAGGACTGGCAATTTTAGGATTTGGGGCGATCATATGCCAAAAAAATCAAAACAGTGTGCAACATGATTCAGTAAACCTACTAGATTTTGGTGTTGTCAATACGCCAGCTGGCACGGAAGTGGGACAGCGGCTATGTACGTTGTACGACGATTTGCACACCCTGATCAAAGAATTTCAACCTGAGTTGGTAGCAATTGAAAAACTCTTCTTCTATCGTATGTCAAATACTATCCTCGTGGCTCAAGCGCGGGGAATCGTCATGTTGGTATTGGCACAGCATAACTTACCGACTGTAGAATTTACCCCTGCCCAAATTAAACAAGCGTTAACGGGATATGGTAATGCTGACAAACAGGAAGTCCAGCAAGCAGTGGCGCGGGAGTTGAATTTGGATGCCATACCTAAGCCAGATGACGCCGCCGATGCTTTGGCAGTGGCGCTGACAGCGTGGTTTCAGATTTAGGTGTGTAAAACGAGAATTTGTAGCTCATCAAGACTTTGGATGCGATCGCTGTAAAGCGGGCGCTTTGCGCCATCGCCCAAACGGAGCCGCCCTTTGGGAGCATCGCCGCAGGCGGGTACTCCGTGCTCGAAGCGCTTTTCTCGTGCTAAGGTGCAACAAGAGCATCGATAATGAATAACGATGGCAGAATTAAGTCTTCAAATTCCCAATGAACTGGCTCAAGGTCTTTGGGGAACACAATAATTCTACCGGCTTTGACTGCTTATTTCCAATAAAGTCTAGACTATTAAGAACCCTTAGACGAATAGGATGCGTCATGCCGACCTATCGATCCAAAACCTCGACCCAAGGACGCAATATGGCCGGTGCCCGCGCGCTCTGGCGCGCCACCGGAATGCACACCGAAGACTTCGAGAAGCCAATCATTGCAGTCGCCAACTCCTTTACCCAATTCGTACCCGGTCACGTTCACTTGAAGGATCTGGGCCAATTGGTGTGCCGTGAAATTGAAGCCGCCGGTGGTGTCGCCAAGGAATTCAACACCATCGCCGTGGACGATGGCATCGCCATGGGTCATGACGGGATGCTCTACAGTCTGCCCTCGCGCGAGATCATCGCCGATTCAGTCGAGTACATGGTCAACGCCCATTGTGCCGACGCCCTGGTCTGCATTTCCAACTGTGACAAGATTACCCCCGGCATGTTGATGGCAGCCCTGCGTCTCAACATTCCCGCCGTATTCGTCTCTGGCGGACCAATGGAAGCTGGCAAGACGAAGCTCTCGGATCACAAACTGGACTTGGTGGACGCCATGGTGGCTGCCGCGAACGACACGATCAGCGACGAGGTTGTCGAAGAGTATGAGCGTTCCGCATGCCCGACCTGTGGCTCTTGCTCCGGCATGTTCACCGCCAACTCCATGAACTGTCTCACCGAGGCGATCGGTCTTTCCTTACCCGGCAACGGCACCGTGCTCGCAACCCATTTCGACCGGAAGGATCTGTTCCTCAACGCCGCGCGCACCATTGTCAGCATTACTCGCCGCTACTATGAGCAGGACGATGAATCGGTACTGCCCCGCTCTGTTGCCAGTTTCAAAGCGTTCGAGAATGCCATGATGCTGGACATCGCCATGGGCGGCTCCACCAACACTATTCTGCACTTGCTGGCCGCCGCCCATGAAGCCGATGTTGATTTCACCTTGAGCGACATCGATCGCCTCTCGCGCCAGGTTCCACAACTCTGCAAGGTAGCACCGAACACACCCAAGTATCATATCGAGGATGTCCACCGGGCTGGCGGCATCCCCAGCATTCTCGGCGAGCTCGATCGGGCCGGACTGCTCCACACGGACTTGCCGACGGTCCACAGTAAGACGCTGAAAGAAGCGCTCGATCACTGGGATATCGTGCGTACCGATGACGAAGCCGTCCACACCTTCTTCAAAGCTGGCCCTGCGGGTATTCCAACTCAGCAAGCGTTCAGCCAATCGACCCGGTGGCCCTCGCTGGATCTGGACCGAGAAAACGGGTGTATCCGCAGCATCGAAAACGCCTACAGCACCGAGGGCGGACTGGCTGTGCTATACGGCAACTTGGCTGAGCGTGGTTGTATTGTTAAGACGGCAGGCGTAGACGAAAGCATTCATGTGTTTGAAGGCAAGGCGCGCATTTATGAAAGTCAGGATGCCGCTGTCAAAGGAATTCTCAGCGATGAAGTGGAAGCGGGCGACGTGGTGATCATTCGCTATGAAGGTCCGCGCGGTGGACCTGGCATGCAGGAAATGCTCTATCCGACCAGTTACCTTAAATCCAAGGGTCTGGGCAAGGTTTGTGCATTATTGACCGACGGTCGCTTCTCAGGCGGTACTTCGGGACTCTCGATTGGTCATGCCTCTCCGGAGGCGGCGGCGGGCGGCAACATTGCTCTGGTCAAGGACGGCGATCGCATCCGGATCGACATCCCCAATCGCAGCATCAATGTGGAGCTATCGGCGGAGGAATTAGCCAACCGTCGTGTTGCCATGGAAGCAAAGGGCAAAGATGCCTGGAAGCCTGCACAGCCCCGGCAGCGTCGGGTGACAGCGGCGCTCAAGGCTTATGCACTGCTGGCGACTAGCGCGGATCAAGGCGCGGTACGAAACCTGGAAGTGCTCCAGTAGAGAAATACAAAAGACACAAAAACAGGGGTTCTGTCACAAAAACAGGTTAATGGTAAGGTGGGAAAGGCTATCCTTGCCTCCCCACCCTCCTAGCGTCTACTCCTTCTGTGTTTAAGTGGCTAGAACTTACGCATTGGCAGGAAGTTGACATTGTGAATTTAAGCCCACCTTTTGTTTAAGATGTTCGAGAATGAAGTCACGAGCGACTTGAATAGATAATTTTCTCGCTTTGAAATCAGTTGCAGTAGAGAATGTGTGTGTTTTGGGCTAGAAAAAGATAGGTCAACTATTCATATATTTACTTATCACAAATCTGATTACACTTACCAACTTGCGCCCAAACTTGCCTATGAGGTAAATCCGTACTCTCCCCTAAAAGTTCTACCTCAAACAGCTTTAACTTTTCTCCCGGCTGAAGCTTATCTAGCAGTCGTGATGACGGAGATTTTTTTTCTCTTAAATCCACCTTCTGTTTAATAGTGACTATTGTGTTTCTTGATGGAACAGTAGGGAGATCAATTATCTGAGGATCTGTGGTTTGAAGCAGTTTATCTCCAAAAATTAAACTATTCGAGGTATTATTAACTAGACCAATCTGTATCCAGCCAATTGGGGTTACGTATTGTATTGAGTTTGGAGTTGGGTTAGCTTCTGATAAAGGAGTCTCTAATAAATTATGTCGTTGAGAAATTAAGAGCATACTACCTACTAGCACAACACCTACACCTACTACCACAACACTTGCTACAACAACCTTCACAACAGGCACTATGGTTGCCCGACTCTCGCGATGAGAGGTTAATATCCCAGTAGAAGCAGAATTAGAAAGTTTCTCAACCACTACCCTAATACCTTCAGCAATATTTACAAATGCTTCATCGTGTGTTGCCCAAAACCTACGATTAGTTACAGGTTGACCATTGTCAGGGAGGTATTGTAGTTCACTGAACGGTGTATTCTGCCAGTTATCAATTGGGCGGAGTTTAATAGGTATAATATGGGCTTTTCCAGCCTTGCACCGTTCCATAGCCCGCTTTACGATTTTCCTGCCATGTTCCGAATCTACAAACTCTGGACTCACCAGCAAAATAATCAAATCGGCTCTATTTAAATATCGGTTATTTTCCTGCTTCCAGTCCCTTCCCGCCGCCGTTTGATATTTATACCAGTTTATCTTCACTCTAGGCTCTTGTTTCAAACTACTAAGATGTGGCTCCAGCTTGTCCCGCAGTTTTTGGTCTTTGTGGGAGTAGCAAAAAAAAATTTTGATAGGTCTGGTAAATATCGGCAAAAAAGACATAAATTACAGTTTCTTTTTACTGCATCACTAAGTAAGTTCGCACCTTTAATGAGAAAAACTTCAAAATCTGCACTCAAAGTGATTCGATGCCTAGTTTCTCGATTTGTTCTGCAAATTCTTCAGTAATAACAGAGAATGCTTCATCCTGGTTTTTCCAACCCCTACCAGTTACAAATTTACTATTCCTAGGTAAAGGCTGAAGGTCACCAAGTTGAAACTCCCCAAACTTTACACTCTGCCAGTTTGCAACTGGACTCAGAAGTACAGGAATCACCAAAGCTTCTCCGGATTTTTGTCTTTCCATTGCCCGCTTAATCTCTAAGTTGCGGTGGTAATCAGCAAGAAAATTCCGACTAATAAGTAGGAGAATTATCTGGGCTGAGTTTAGGTGTTTCTCAATTTCAACCTTCCTATTTTCACCTGCTGCAATTTTGCGCTCATGCCAAATTTTAATAACGTCTTGTCCCTCTAAACTACTTAGAGACGTTTCTAGTTGCATTCGCAATTTTTCATTTTCTCGAGCATAAAATAAGAACACTTCTATAGCTTTAGTAGGTAGCACAGGCATAGGTTTGTTTTTTACTAAAGGCAAGTTTTTGGGAAAAGTTGGAGCAACAGTTGTAATGCTGAAATTAAGCTTTTTTTTAATAGTTGGAGTCAGTTCCTCTGAAATACCTTCCAACTGAATGGCATTAACGCCAAATTTGTGCGCTACCTCTATGGTTCGCCCAGCCCCTAAAGCATCATAAAAACCAACAGCAAATTTAATCGCAGCCCTATCCCCAATTGCCTGCTTCATCCCAATTACATAATCAATGTGTTGGACAATTGCTTCAGCCTGCTTCTCTGAATAACAAGCATTGAGCAGTACACACTCCACCTCTGCAAATAACTCAAACAGTCCAGCAAGTGCCTCTGGCTTTACTGGCTTTGCTTGCCCAGTTATGTCCTCAAGTACCAATCCGCCGTTCGCTTCACCATGTCCGCAAAAATGGACGATTTGTGGCTCAAAGTCCAATATAGATCGGCGAAGATCATCTGGACGTACTGCCCACCTTGACTCTATAACAAATTGATTAGATTTTTTTGATCGCCGTAAACCTTCAGCAATTTCACGAACCTCCTCATCCAAACGGAGTTTTGTAGTATTTTTTGGATTCGCTGCTAGAACCAAGATTTTTTTTATGGGAGTATCACTGGTCATGCAATGGTTCAGTATAAATACATTTTTTTAGTAGTATAACTTTTGTCATCTAATGAAAGATACTGTAGGGAGCTATGTTAGAAAGCTTGCTGCCCTCAGTATATTTACAACTCAGGATTGAGGATAAGGTGAATAATCGTACCCCAATTAACTAGTTAACGTTTAACGGTTCCACCACTACCCTCTTCTCATCCTCATCCACCTTAACTCGTGCCAGCCCAAATTGCGAAATCACCCAAGCATTTGTCGTCAAGTGGGTACTCACCTCAGGTACTCGGTACTCACTCCTCGTTGATGCCAAAGCAGCTGGCAATAATAACTGATCCGCCAAATGTTCATCCACTGGTGCGCCTGTTTGATGAAACTTCAACAGTTCCTCGCAAGCCATATCTGCTACTTTTTCCGCTGCCAAACCAATGCGCCCTAACGCACCAAACCCAGCTAAGCTATTCTCGTACTTAGCAGTGAGAAACAAACCCGCCCCTGGTGCCACACCTTTTGCTCGCAATGGCTGCACAGATGGTTTCAATTGGGCTTCACGCAACACATTTTCAGCACGACTCGCCATCCTTTGGGGAATGTGAGAAGGTAATTCCGTGACGACTGCTAACCCCCGCACCTGTTGCAAGTCGCCGCGTTCCACCAAGTTGATCCCCCCAATGCTACCACCACTTATTAACAACTGCACTTCTCCACCACCTTGGGGATACCACCCCCAAGCCTTCAGTTCCACCTCAACTTGCACACCCATGCGTTGCACAGTTGGTAAATAAACTTCTTGAATGTAAGTCACCGAAGGGCTGTGGGTGACGTGAGTTCCGCCCTTAAGTGTTACCTGAGAGTCACCAGTAGCCAGTACCAAAGGTAAGAGAACAGTCTGCAACACTAAACCCACAGCACCAGCCGAACCGCCTTGGCGCGCTTCACTGACATCAAAGGTATAATTTCCCGCTTGTACAGCACTACCAGGAATAAACTCCAGCGTCGTCGAACCCAAAGCATCCCCTTGCACTTTGGCGTTGCAAATTGCTGCGGCGGCGCGAACCGCTGTCAAGTGTTGTGCTGCAAGCCCCGGCTTTGGGCGCCCGGCGCGGATGTTGCCGATCCGGATGGGATGACCAGTAATCGCAGCTAGACTTAGGGAGGTGCGGAGAATTTGCCCGCCGCCTTCACCGTAGGAACCGTCGATGTGAATCATGGACAATTTGAGATTTTGTCTTTTAAATTTTGGATTGTCCCGATGATTTTTGAATCAAACCACAGATGGACACAGATAAATCTTGATTGATGTTTATCTGTAGTTTTTTAATTGTGGCTGCAAAGGAGATTTACGCTTCGCTTCGCGTATCCGTAGGGGATATTTTAAATTCCAACACTTTGCTCTTACCAGGATTCATTAACCCATAGGGGTCAACCATTTCCTTAAACTTCAATTGCTCGGGATCAATCACTTTTCTCCCACCGTCTTCAATAATATATGTGTGGGGATTAGCAATAAACACACCGCGCTCTTCGTGATAGCGGATAATTTCATTGAGGCGTTCTTCTGTAGAGTAGCGCACAAGTTGCAAAGCTGCAGGAGCGATCGCACCGTTGACTCGAATAAATTCTAAATGCATCATCACCTCATCGCCAAAGTGATGATACAGATGCTCTACCAGTTGTAAATTTTTATCATCAGGCAATATACTTTGCAAGTAGGTGATGGAAGTATCTACAGTCCGGGCGTGTAAGGTGGTGTGGTTCCAGGTAAATTCCCCTAAGTGCGTCCCTTTTGCTGCATCAATAGCAGGTTTTTGATATGTAATTTTGCCACCATATTGCTGTACTAACCCAGACAATAATTCTAAACTTGGTTCGGCAAGCATCAGTAAAGCGGCGTGAGTTCCATCAGGAATATACTCTCGTAGAGGTGCAAAATACTGTGGAATTGGGGATGCAAAAATGCTAATTTCTTTCTTAATCATCCCATCAGCATTGGCTAAAGCTTGACCAAACTTTGCCGCCGCCATAAATTCTGGGAAGGTAACAATCACTTCTGCCCAAGGGTAAGCTGGTCCTAATGGGATTTCGACTTCAGTAATAATACCATTGATGCCCCAGGCATGGTTGACTTTTTGCACGTCGTCGCCGCGCAGTTCAATGACACGCGGTTCATCTTCCATTGTCACGACTTGTAAAGCTAGAAGATTGCCGCGATCGCCTAACAATCCATATTGTATCGACCCTATTCCGCCGCTACCACCTGCTACAAATCCGGCAATCGTCGCTGTGCGATAAGTTGAGGGTGCCATCCGCATTTCCCAACCGATTTCTCGTGCTTTTTTATCCAACGCTGCCAACTTTACCCCAGCTTCCACCCGCGCGACTCCCGGTTTCACCCAGGGTATTTCCTGCATCCGCGTCATATCTATAATGACGCCTCCATGTAAGGGTACGCATTGCCCGTAATTTCCCGTTCCTGCACCGCGCACTGTAACGGGTACTCTGTGTTTCACGCAAGCTGCTGCTACTTTTAACACTTCTTGTTGGTTCGCAGGACGCACAACTAGATCCCCGATTTTTCCTTCGAGTTTGGGTACGAGTACCGGGCTGAAGGTGTGGTAATCTTGGGATAATTTTGCGACTTGTGTAGGGTCGGTAATAATTTCAATGCCTTCTAAGGAAGCAGTGAGAGCATCTAAATCAAATGATTTTACAGGTGTTGTAGTCATAGTGAGAATTTTCTAAAAATGGAACCACAGATGGACACAGATAGACACAGATAACAGTCACTCGCTTCTCAAACATTCAAAATTATCAATTCAAAATTCAAACATTTTACCCACGGCTGTCTTCCGTGGGCTTGAAACAAGGACACCGTATTTCTTGCGCTTGCGCCAGAGCGAAATACATCTTTTTTTGAAGTGGGCTTGTATCCCACAACTAAAGTTTTTAAGCCGTTTTCCATTTTGAATTTTGAATGAGCGAATTTTGAATTGTTTTGTCATCTGTGTTCATCGGTGTTCATCTGTAATTTTAATTTTCATGTTTGACTGCACTTTCGTGCCATTTACTTAATATAAGGTCAGATAAGGCACTCAAGCTCACAAAAATCAGAACACCTAAGCCTGTTGTGAGAAATAATGCGGCAAACATACGGGGAATTTGTAAGTTGTAGCTGGAGATGAGGATGCGATAAGCAATTCCTGCTTTTGCCCCACCAGTACCAGCAACAAACTCCGCAACGACTGCACCAATTAATGCTAAACCACCACTGATTTTTAAGCCGCCCAGAAAATAAGGCATGGCACTGGGTAAGCGGAGATACAATAGTGTTTGCCACCGGGAGGCTTTGTACAGTTGAAACAAATCAAGCAAGTTGCGGTCAACGCTGTTGAGTCCTAGTGTGGTGTTAGAAATGATGGGAAACAGGGCAACTATCCAAGCACAAACGACTAGGGCGGCAAAGGTGTTATTTTTTAGCCAAAGGATGATCAGGGGCGCGATCGCCACAATTGGTGTTGTTTGTAAAATGACTGCGTAAGGAAATAAACTTTTTTCAATCCACTTGCTTTGGGCGAATAATATCGCAATCAGCAAACCAGAAATAGCAGCAGCAATAAAAGCAAAAATAGTAATTTGTAGTGTAATTAATAACGAGGGAAAAAGCTCATTCCAATCAGTAATTAGGGTTTGAAATACTAATATGGGATCGGGGAGTATATAGGGAGGCAAATTTGTTATCCGTACAAAGATATCCCACAGAACCAGTGCCAAAAAGCCGACTGCCACAGGTGCCAAGACATCAGCAGAAATAAATTTTGCAAGTATCTTTTGTGTTTGAAGGCGACGGATGAACAGCATAAGCAATTCAAAACTGCAAAATTGAATTTTTGGGATTGCCCATTGCTGCCGCTAGATGTTTAGCAACCTTGTGGCAATATTCGTTGTATGCTGAGGACATACGAAACGCCTCACTACGCGGGTGTGGTGCATCAATTATGACATCTGCTACTATACGTCCGGGGGTTGTCCCCATGACAAGCACCCGATTTGATAAATACACTGCTTCGTAAATATTATGTGTCACGAAAACGACTGTCCAGTGGTGTAGATACCACAAATCTAGTAAGTCACGGTTGAGTTTGCTGCGCGTAATTTCATCCAATGCCCCAAACGGTTCATCCATCAACAGGATATTCGGCTGAGTGACTAATGCCCTAGCAATTGATACCCGCATTTTCATCCCACCCGATAACTCGCGGGGATAACTTTTTTCAAAGCCTTCTAACCCTACCAGTGCAAGCGTTTGCTGCACCAAGGGAATTGCATCTTTTCTGGGCATTCCCGTTAATTTCAAGGGTAAGCGGACATTTTCCCTAACATTCGCCCAAGGCATAAGTGCGGCGTCTTGAAAGACAAAGGCAAGTTTCCGTGCTTGCTGAGTGATACCGCAGTCAATACTGCCAGAAGTCACACGCCCAAGTCCAGCAATCAGGCGCAACACGGTACTTTTACCACACCCAGAAGGACCAACTAAGCTGACAAACTGTGACTTGTGGATCACAACATTTAGGTCTTGCAAGGCAACAGTGCCATTGGCATAGACTTTGCTAACGTTAGTGAGAGTAATAATAGGGTTGGTCATTAATCAACTTTCACTACGGCGTACATATCTCGGTTCAATAACTATTGCAACTGAATTGCGAATCTGACTTTTCACGGTATGTGGATTCATCGCATTTTGAGGGTTTCCCAAGCCCTGATTTTTTCGTCCTTAAGAAGAACACAGAACCGCAGCTAGGTAATCAGAATATCCCCACGGATGGAATCCTCTTGATTTGAACGCGGAAGACTTTCTTTTTTTCCACGAATCAATTCGGGGGCTTGGAACCAGTTCTCACCGAAGCTGAACTCTTAATTCAGCAAGGAGAAAATGCGTTTAACATTGTGACGAATGATTCTGAGTTCTGAGTTCTTTCTTGGTCATTTTCCTTAATCCACGACTATTAAGAATCAGCCTGTGGAAACCACGTTGTTTCGTAGTTTGAGGACTTCCCGTGAAAAGTCAGGTGTCTCACCCGTGCTAAAAGCGCAACTACGAACTAGACATTAAGACTTGTACGCCTGCACTCCCCTATTGACAAATTTCAAAGTGAATGCTTGCTTGTATTTTGTATTAGGTTGGAAAAGTTTCGCTTTAACCATGTCCTGAAACATTGTATCCCAACGCTCCTCGGTCATTGCCCCGATCCCTTGTTTTTCTGCTGCCCCAGAAACAAGTAAACCATATTCTTTAAGCTTTTGAAGACTATATGCAAGCTGCTCGTCTGTCATTTCTGGGTTATCTTTTTTAATAAGTTCATTACCAGGAGTTGGGTTGTCCAAGTAGCTGTACCATCCCTTAATTGAAGCATCGACAAACCGCTGCACTAAATCTGGATTGTTCTCGACAAGTTCTTTTTTTGTCTCAATTGTGGTTGCGTAAGGTGGATAACCAAAATCTGCTAATAAAAACACTAGAGGCTTAAATCCACCCTGCTTTTCAATGGCGAAAGGTTCTGAGGTAACATAACCCTGCTGGGCAGAGTTTTTGTCAGTCAGAAAAGGTCCGGGATTGAAGTTATAGGGGCGCTTTTGTTCGTCGGTAAAACCGTACTTCGCTTTAAGAAAGGGCCAAAAGGTGACATTGGCAGCAGCAGAAAGATAAATTGGCTTACTTTTAAGGTCGGCAAGAGTTTTCACTCCTGTGTTAGGGTGAGCAATGAGACACTGGGGATCTTTTTGAAAGATTGCCGCTACAGTCATTTTAGGGATTCCTTGAGCTATGGCATTGACTGCATCAATCCCATAGCCCATAAAGAAATCTACCGCACCACCCATCAACAACTGCGTTCCACTGGGAACTTGGGGACCACCCATTTTTATGCGAAGATCCAAGCCGTGGTCTTTATAAATACCAGTCGCGATCGCCTGATAAAATCCCCCGTGTTCTGCTTGCGCTACCCAGTTGGTACCAAATGTGACTTTATCCAAGCCAGAGTTGTTAGACTGTGGTTGGTCGTTATTGGCACAAGCAGCAATGATGCTACTACCAATTAACACTGAACCAGACTGGATAAATCGGCGACGACTCAGGGTATGAATTGCTGTTGATGAGCGTGGTGACGGATTCATATTAAAATTTTGCTTTCTTTGCTCCTAGTGCTAGTTCAATCGGAAAGTGCATTCCAAAATCAATTTTTGATTGACTTGGGAATAAGGTTGAATCTCCAAAGCACGGTGAAATGCTCTGATAGCTTCAACGTACTCTCCCATCGCGACATAACACAAGCCTAGACCGTGAAGTGCGCCGAAATGTACTGGATTGATTTGGATGACCATTCGACAGTCTCTCAGAGACTTTGAATACTCTCCAGTGGTATAATAAAGAAAAGCTCGGCGATTCCAAGCTTCAGCAAAATCTGGTTGGTCGTTAATAAGTTCTGTCAGCAAAGCTTCGGCTTGAGCTATTTCTCCAGAATCCATTAACTTTTGACTGCGTTCAATCATGGACAGTCCATGAACTCCCTTTTGTTGAAACCAGATACGCCAGATTTTCCTGGTCGCTTGGTCGCGGACTGTTTGCTCGGGATTTTTCAAGTCTTCAAGTAAGGAATCGATAAATAAAGAATCCATGAATTCAAGGTCGGTGATAGTTACTTTGGATCAAATTTCGCACATTATTATCTAAATGATCTAATTAATTACTAAAAAATTCTGATTCCTGAGTACCAAGAACCCAATACGTGCAACACAGAAATGCCGGAGGAGGTTTCCCCGGATGGCAACTGGCGTTGCTGAGTCAAATTTTAGAAATTCAAAAAATGCGACAGCACTCATTGCTTAGAACTGGGGACAATGAAATTAAAAATTAGCAATTAATTTACTATCTTCTGTAGTCTGTAATACGATCGCTCTATGATTCGATATTTAGAGTCATTAGTGATGGGTCATTAGTATGCCATACTTTTACAAGTCACAACTATGCTGGTAGTTGTAGAGAAATCGCTAATGACTAAGAATTGATAAAAAGTAAGAGAAAAAGAAACGACTATGCCAAAGCAAAAAAGCGTTTCCAGGCATATTGTTCTCACTTCGCATCCCAGTCGCTTTGGTCCTAAACCGATTCCCATCCAATGGGGAGCAGCTGATCCAATGCAACGCGGTCCAGTGATTGCCACGCTGGTAAAGCAAGCACACCGCAATGTGATTGGCACCCACTCTGGTGGTTATGCGATTTACAGGGCATTAGCGGTGGCTAGCGGAGCACTTCAGTCAGATCACAGGGCAGATCTTACCAACACATCTCCAGTAGAATACATTGGACCACACCCAAGCTGGTACGAGCCAGATAAAATTGTCTCGCTTGACCCGTTTGGGGCGATGGTTGGTGAGGTGTTTGCATCATACTGTGCACAGGGATATGACATTCGTCCTACGATCGCCATCACAAACGCGCACATCAACTTACCCGAATTACAAGAAGCGGTGGCAAAAGGACGCTTGCAGGTTGATGGTAAGATTATGAAACCTGGTGGCGATTTAGTGGTCACTAAAGCCGCAATTGAACCAGTTTGGTACTTACCAGGAATTGCCAAACGGTTCCAAATCACCGAAGGGGAGTTACGCCGCGCTTTATTTGAACAAACTGGGGGAATGTTCCCAGATTTAGTGACGCGATCTGATTTGGAAGTATTTTTGCCGCCAATCGGAGGTGTGACTGTGTATATCATTGGAGATATAGCAGCCCTGACTGACCCGGATAAACCCTTAGCAGTACGCGTACATGATGAATGTAACGGGTCTGATGTGTTTGGCTCAGATATTTGCACCTGTCGCCCCTACTTAGTACATGGTATAGAAGTTTGCGTCCAAACGGCACAAGAAGGTGGTGCAGGTGTCATTGTCTACTGCCGTAAGGAAGGGCGTGCTTTGGGAGAGGTAACGAAATTCCTGGTTTACAATGCCCGCAAGCGTCAAGAGGGTGGCGATCGCGCTGATTCCTACTTTGCCCGCACTGAGTGTGTGGCGGGGGTGGAAGATATGCGGTTCCAAGAACTGATGCCGGATGTGTTGCACTGGTTGGGCATTACCCGTATCGACCGTATGGTATCAATGAGTAATATGAAGTACAACGCTATTACTCAGTCGGGAATTGAGATTGTCGAACGAATACCAATTCCAGAAGAGTTGATTCCCCAAGATGCCCGGGTGGAGATAGAGGCGAAGAAAGCAGCAGGTTATTACACCACAGGAGAGGTGTTGGATGCTGACAGTTTAGCTGCGGTCAAGGGACGTTCTTTAGTAGATTGAGTTTAAGGCGATAAGGGGGACAAGGCAGACAAGGCAGACAAGGCAGACAAGGGAGAATTCCTCAAAAAAACTCTCCCCGTCGCTGCGTCTGCCATTCTCCACGTCATCTCCCTCATCTTCCTCATCCTCCTCATCTCCCCTCGGGGTGTATCGATATAGCAGGCACGTCCTAACCCTCAAATTCCTGCAAAAAGTTGAATAAAGCTAAACTTCACTACTCATCTTTTTCAATTTTTTCTTCAAAGACTGAATGTACTGTCGCAGTACTTCAGTTCTATTCAAATCGACGAGCTGACAATATGCATCCAATATTTTTAATTCGTCTACCGTAACCCGAATCTCTATCCTTTCCGTTTGTTTAGCCATTGATATTTCCGTACAATTGTCCGTACAATAACTATAAAATCAAAGCGCTTTATCAGCAATGTACGCCATCAAAGTAGAGCTAAAACTGAATAACAAAGAGCGAACTTTGATGCGTAAGCATTCTGGTTATGCACGTTTTGTCTACAACTACGGCTTGGCATTAACACAGGGTTTGTACGCTTCTGGAGTAAAAGCGAGTATCGCTAAACAGATAAACGAAGTAAAGAAAGTATTCACCGGATATACCAAAAAGCAGCCTGAAAATCAGTGGATGAACAAACTCTCATCCAGAGTGTATCAACAGGCTTTTATGGACTTAGGGCAAGCATATCAGAGATGGTTTAAAGGACTGTCTAGGAAACCTGTTTTTAAGTCTAGAAAGTCCGGCGATTCGTTTACTGTTTACGACGGTAACGGGAAAGTATTGACTACCAGTGGGAAGGAAATAAAGATTCCCACGCTTGGGACTTTCCGCTTAAAAGAAACTTTGCTTTGTCGTTATGTAACTCAAACTTTTACTATTAGTCGCCAAGCCAATAAATGGTACGTCTGTTTTGCAGTAGACGCTGATAGAATTCCACCGACTTATCACCCAGAGGAAGCGGTGGGAATTGACTTGGGCGTGAAATGCTTTGCAACTTTGTCAGACGGTTCTCAGATTGAAGCTCCATTACCTTACAAACAAGCGAAAACCAAGCTAGGTAAGGAACAGTGGCGGAATAGAAACAAGCAATTTGGCAACGGTCGTCAAGGGATAAAGCAGTCAAACAGAGCCAAGAGATTCTTTGATTCTCTTGCCAAGAAACACGCACGAATGGTCAATCAGCGCCAAGACTTTCTGCATAAGACAACAACAGAGATAAGCCGCAAGTTCTACCGAATTCGGATAGAAGATTTAAATGTCTCAGGGATGGCTCACAGCAGAAAATTGTCAGCAGCAATCTCTGATTTAGGATTCTACGAATTCCGTCGTCAACTAACCTACAAGTCTGAGTTTTTTAGAACCAAGGTAGAGGTAGTCGATAGATGGTATCCATCGTCAAAGAAGTGCTCAATCTGTGGAAACAGACACGATAATCTAAAACTTTATGACAGAATTTACCAGTGTCAAAATAAGTCGTGTTTAGCGCACACAATAACGATGGATAGGGACTTAAACGCAGCTTATAACTTGTTGAACGCACCAATGGACTTTGTACGGCAGGCTCAACCGGAAATCACGCTCGTGGACAAGAAGTAGCCGACTACCTTGGTTGAAGCGAGAAATAAAAAGCAATGTTCAATGTTGCATAAGTTTTATGGAGCAGTCAGTAAGAATGGAGATGCGAACCGCCAAGACGCCAAGGACGCCAAGAACAGATGATCAAGAGTTGGTTGCTTATTTGCGATCGCCTGGTGCTATCCGCGAACGTTGTGGGCAACTGTTTGCGTTAGCTGTTGAGGGTAAGTCGCATCACTTTAGTTGCGATTTGACACGGTTGACAAAAGTGGGTGATTATGTAATTGAGGTAATGCAGGAACAATACCCAGATTTGCAAATTCCTTTTCACAGCCGCTGGCGGCATTTTGAGGCTGGGGGTGTACCGCGTTTATCTCAGTTGGATGAGCAATTAGCCGAACTAACGCCTTTAGAAAAAGCTGGTGCCAAGTTTGATTTGGCGATGATTAGTGTTTTGTTGGATGCGGGGGCGGGCGATCGTTGGTATTATCGCGAACGGGAGACTCAGCTAAGTTTTAGGCGTTCTGAAGGTTTGGCAGTTGCTAGTTTCCAAATGTTTTGCGATGGAACTTTTTCTAGTGACCAGCAAACAGCACCTTTGCAAGTTCATGCTGAAAGATTGCAAGCCTTAACAGAACAAGAACTGGCAGATGGGTTTGGTGTGAATGCAGAGAATCCTTTGGTGGGAGTTGCTGGGCGGTTGCAGTTGTTGCAAAAATTAGGTCAAGCCTTACTTTCTTCACCTCATTTATTTGGAGAACAAAACCCCCGCCCGGGTAATTTGGTTAAATATTTAATAGAAAAATCTAGCAATAATCAATTAGCTGCTACTACAGTGTTGGATGCAGTTCTAGAAGGACTAGGTGATATTTGGTCTGGACGAATTGAGGTTGCTGGGATTAATCTGGGTGATGTTTGGTTTCACCCAAGTGTTGCTGATGATGGCTTAGTGCCATTTCACAAACTGTCCCAGTGGCTTACCTATTCTCTGCTAGAGCCTGTACAAGAACTTGGTTTGGAAATTACTGGCTTGGATGCCCTTACTGGATTAGCAGAATATCGCAATGGCGGGTTATGCCTTGATTTGGAACTCCTGCGCCCCAAAGAGCCAGAAATTTTGCTCAAGCCTCATCCAGTTGCATCAGAGGTTATAGTTGAGTGGCGTGCCTTAACCGTGATGCTCTTGGATCACATCGCTGCTACAGTACGCGAAAAATTAGGCATGAGTGCTGAAGAACTGCCACTGGTGAAAATCCTGCAAGGTGGAACTTGGACAGCGGGGCGAAAAATAGCTGCTCAATACAGAAAGGGTGGTATACCCCCCATACAGATAGAAAGCGACGGCACTGTATTCTAGCTCTGGGCAGTCATTAGTCACTTTATCATTAGCTTTGGAAAAAGCAACCGACCAAAAAGCTAATGACTGATACCTCTTTTCTTGGTGTCCTTGGCAAGGGAACGGACAATTGCACGCCAGTCGCACGCCACTTGCGGGACTCGGGACGGACAGTTTCTCCCGGAGGGAAACCCTCCAAGAGAACTGTCCTCGGGAACCCCAACGCCAGTCGCCTGGGTCGGGAGACCCCAACGGGAGAGCCAGTTGCCGTGAGAGCGGGAAACCCTCCTGCAGCACTGGTCTCACCTCCTGCATGGCTAGCGCTCCGCAACGCAGTGGTTCCACCCTTCGGGAAGTCGCTCCGCGTCTACAACTGGTGGGAACCAGAGTACGGCACTGTCGTCCACTTTGCTTTCGTCGGGACGCAAGCGTCCTCATCTTGCCGTTCGCATAATAAAACATTTAGAGCTTATGTACAGTCAAGTCATAATAATCGAGCATCCGTTGATTCAACACAAATTGACGCTCATGCGTAAAGCCGAAACCACCACGGCAAAATTTCGAGTCTTAATTAAAGAGATTAGCTTGCTGTTGGCTTATGAAGTCACGCGAGATTTGCCTCTAAAACATGAATTGATTAAAACACCACTAGCCCCGATGAAAGCCCCAGTGCTTGCGCCAGATAAAAAGCTAGTGATTGTTTCTATCCAACGGGCGGGACAAGGAATTTTGGATGGGATGCTGGAACTTATACCATCAGCAAGAGTAGGACACATTGGATTATACCGTGACCCCAAAACCCTAATTCCCGTTGAATATTATTTCAAAGTACCTCAGGATGTCGATAAGCGAGATGTATTGGTGGTTGATCCGATGCTGGCAACTGGCAACTCAGCAGTAGCAGCGGTTGAACGCCTGAAATCAACTAATCCGAAGTCGATTCGGTTTATTTGTATACTCGCTGCACCAGAAGGTATTGAGTATTTCACCGAAGTACACCCTGATGTCCCTATTTACACTGCTGCTATTGACGATTATTTGGATGAAAGCGGCTACATTATTCCTGGATTGGGAGATGCAGGCGATCGCTTGTTTGGGACGAAATAAGCTGATTTGTATTCAAATTGTATAGTTTGACGTAAAAAAGAAGGTAAAAGGTGAAAGCTATAAGGTAAAAAATCATATTTTTCCTTTTTCCTTCTTATTCCTGAACTGCTACTTTCCTAAGTTTAACAGTAAAGTTTAACAGTTTTATGATCACTGGTTGAGGCAATTGTCTGACCGTCAGGACTGAACGCCACATTCCAAACTATATTTGCTCAAACCAGTGAACCTTATTTGCAGACGTGATGAATCACGTTGGTATGTGATTGAACTAGTAATTTTTTTCAAAAAAGTGACTGGCTCAATCACATTTCTTTATAGTACCTATAATTTTTGATACTTGCTCTCAATAGTAGCAAGCTTGATTCTTGCGACTCATTTGCTGTGCTTTCAATTTTCATGTCCTAAAGCCTTACAGCAAGAGTTTCATAAGCCAAAAAGCGCAAGTTCAATGCGCGACAGCTTATCATGAGAAATTTACTAAAAAATTCTTATTTTGCGTATTAATCATTTATATTCTATTCCTATAACTGTTTTTATCACCCTCCCAAAAATGTCTAAACCAACGATTGGGCAACTCGAAAGAGAAATAACACATCGTATCCGTTCCCTCTATATGAAACAACTTGGACATCGCCCTGGCAAAATTATTTGCCAATTTTTTGATACAGAATTGGCAATCTCAATAGAAAACTCTGTAAGCGTTCCTGAGCAAACTCTTGTGAGGGCAGGATATGATATGTTAGCTGAACAAGTGCGATTAGATCTAAACAAAATCATTGCTCCACAAATCAAGGATTTGATTGAGGAGATTATTAAAAAAGCAGTAGTAGACTTGTTGCTCAATACCAATTTAATAACAGGTCGCACTGGCATTATTGTTTTTTTAGAAGCATTGCCAGAAGTTCGGAATCGCGAAAGTATTCCTAAGGCTAATTGCAAGATTGCGCAAGAGTGAGATGGCGGTAGATAGCAGCTTGTAATTCATGAAAATTATATGGTTTGGTAATGCAGTCATCAGCTCCTGCTAGAAGAATGGCATTTCCATCTTGTTCACAGGTTAAAGTTGTCATTCCAATAATTGGAATCATTGCTGTCTCTGGGTTGCGCTTTAAATAATGAATAACCTGTAAACCACTTAAATCAGGTAGTGCAATATCGAGCAGGATTAAATCTGGTTGGTGTGTTTGTGACAAAATCAAAGCTTTGATTCCTTGTTTAGCACAAATACACGATACATTGAGTAACTTAAGCTGACAATTGAGAAGTTCTAAATAGTGTAGATCTTGTTCTACAACTAAAACAAAAGGCTGCACGGACATAAATTATTCTTCACCTTTAAAGAAGGACCATACATCAAAACCCTCGTGACTAAAAAACTCGTTTTTAGGAAGGTCATCCTGTTAGCAAGATGTACGAGGCTTCCTTCAGGCGGCTGTTAGCGGCTTGAGATGGAGTGACTCGTCTGTGACTCACAAGGCTTGGTGTCTGCGCTGATATCCAGGGAAGGATACGAAGAGCTAGTGGCAACATTAAGCAAATATCATCATATTAGATGTGTGTTTCGTCAAGTCTTTTTTGAAAAAAATTTAGCTTTGGTTAGCTGTGGCTAAATTTTATAGAGCATGGCTCTTGATTAGGACTGACGCCAAAATTTTGATTGTGTGGGACTCGCCATAGTGCATCTCTACATAAATCACCTCAACTTAGTAGCGTTTTGAACCTAGAAGACATAAGTCCTGATAGCTGCATTATTAAGTAGGTGTAAGTGAAATCAACTTATGCACTTAATTAAGATGGAACGTGGATTGTAGATAGCTGAAACATTTTGCAGCCGCAGCGCAATTGATCTGCAGATACAGAGAATGCTTCCCTGACGCTCGCGCATAGCACAATCCGGTTTTTTTGTACAGTGCCTAAGTCCTATTGGTGTCGGTTTTGTTTGAAGTAGGGGACTCCCAAAGCTGCTGGAGGTGTAGACTGTCCAGCTAATCCAACCAGGGCAAGCAGAGCGGTTATGTACGGTAGCATAATCAAAAATTGATAAGGAATATTTGCATTCAATGCCTGAATTCGCAACTGCAAAGCTTCCGTAGCACCAAACAACAAGCAAGCCAACCCAGTTCCTATAGGATGCCATCTGCCAAAAATTAAGGCAGCGATCGCAATAAAGCCTTTTCCAGCACTCATTCCCTCTGCAAAGTATTTTACCTGCACTAAAGTTAAATAAGCACCTCCCAATGCAGCTAGACAACCACTGACTACCACAGCAAGGTAACGCACCTGTTGCACTGACACCCCAGCCGTATCAGCAGCCTTGGGATATTCCCCTACAGCTCGTAAGGTAAGACCCGGGCTGGTACTAAACAAAATATAGGTGCTGATAAAAACTAAAAACAACAGTAAATATACGAGAATATCTTGCTGGAATAGCAAAGGTCCGACAAGGGGAATATTCGCAAGACCAGGAATTATAATTGGTTCAATTCCAGGTATGCGCTGGGCGCTACTACCACCAAATACTAAGCGTGATAAAAACGATGTTAACCCAGCGGCAACAAGATTAATTGCTAAGCCTGAAACTAACTGGTCAACCCGTAAAGTTACGGATAAGAAAGCATGGAGTAGTCCCACTAGTCCCCCAGCAATCAGAGAAGCAAAGACACCAAGCCAGACGTTACCAGTGTAAAAAGTGGCTACACCACTAGTAAATGCACCTGTCAGCAACATTCCCTCTAAGGCAATATTCAGTACCCCCGACCGTTCCGAAAAAAGTCCACCCAGTGCGGCAAATGCTAGGGGAACTGCAAGACGGAGGCTAGAAACGAGGTAATCTGAGAAGAAGTTTATGTTATTCATATGTAGTATATTGCACCCAACCCTGATACGGAGTTGCGTTGAAAGATATCACGTAGTTGTTGGGACAAGAGAGGGAGAGAGGGTAAGATGTATGAACCATTAGCGATTTTTTGTAAGGTGGGCATTGCTCACTAATATCTCAAATGTCTATCACATAAGCTTTTATAGGCAATGCCCCGAAGTTCCCTAGGTTGGGAAACCCGCCTGCAGGACTTCTCTCCACCCTACGATTTGTAGTCTAATCATAAAATAAGCGCTATAAAATGAGGCTACAAAGTCCGGATGACAAGGGCTTATTATTTGTGTTCATGGTTCCATCACTTTTATGCGATGTTCTAGAGCCAGACTAATGGCAATAAACAGTACAGTCAAACCTTGAATAGCGTAAACCACAGTCACTGGGACTCCCGCACTGCGCTGCATCACATTCGCACCACTGCGAAGCGCACCAAAGAACAAGGAAGTCAGTACGACACCGAAAACACTACCGCGGCTGAGAAATGCGATCGCGATCGCATCAAATCCATAACCAGCCGAAACTTGCTCAAACAATCGATATTTTAACCCCATCACTTCAGTTGCACCCGCCAACCCAGCTAAACCACCCGCCAACGCCATTACCAGCATGATCGTGCGTTCGACAGAAATACCACCATAACGGGAAGCAATAGGGTTAAATCCTACGGCAGCGATTTGGTAGCCTATAGGTGATAGTACGAGCAAAACCCATACAATGACTGCTGCAACTAACGCCAGTAAAATCCCCGCATGGGCGAGACTCCCTGGTAAAATAATTGGTAGTTGAGCAGATTTAGCAATCAATGGTGAATAAGGACTAGGCGCACCTGGTTGCTTTAAGGGGTTCTGAACAAGGTAACCAATAAAGTTAAAGGCGATGTAGTTCAAGAGCAAAGTTGTGATCACCTCATTTATCCCGCGCACCGCTTTGAGATAACCTGGAATCAAACCCCAAATTCCACCAAAAACAAATCCTGCAAGCAACGCCAGTGGTACATGAATTACACCAGGTAATCCCTGCACGTACAACCCTATCAACGCACTTCCCAAAGCACCCAGGTAAATTTGCCCTTCCCCACCGATATTAAATTGACCTGCACGCAAAGCCACCAACACCCCTAAACTGGTTAACAATAGCGGTACTATCTTGGTAAGAGTGTTGCCAAATCCAAAGTAGGTAGAAAGAGATTCTTGAAACAAAGCCGTATATGCTGCGATGGGATTTGCCCCAGCAAGTAAGATCAGAATTGCACCGACGAGTAACGCCGATGCGATCGCAATTACGGGAGGTAAGATTGGTAGCAGCAGAGGTTGAATCCGATTCGTTGTAGTCATCTGAGTTTACATTTTTGAATTTTGAATTTTGAATTTTGAATTGTTTATTTCCTTCCCCCAGCCATTAAAAAACCAATCTCCTCCACCGTTGCTGTCATTGCATCCAAAACACCCACAAACTCACCTGTGTACATTACTGCAATGCGATCGCTCATTGCCATAACTTCCTCCAATTCGGTAGAAATGTACAAGATAGCCGCACCGCGATCGCGTTGGGCTAACAACTGCAACTGTACTGCTTGTGTCGCCCCCACATCCAGCCCCCGCGTTGGTTGCATAGCTACTATTAACATTGGTTCTCTCGCCAGTTCCCGCGCCAGCACAACCTTTTGCTGATTTCCCCCCGAAAGCTGACTGACTTTCACACCTTCACTTGTCGCCCGGATATCAAACTCTTGCATTGCAGACTTAGCATTATTGCTGATTGCTTCCTTCTGCAACAAAAAGCGACGACAAAACGGCAATTTTTTAAAAGCTTTCAAAATGAGATTTTGAGCAATATTGAACTGCAACACCAAACCCATTTTTTGCCTATCTTCCGGGATGTACCCCACAAGGGCTTGTGGGGAGGGGTTCTGTATCAGTTCAATTTTTCCAGCCTTGACTGTTCGTAAACCAGTAATTGCATCTGCTAATTCTCGCTGTCCATTACCATCTACACCTGCAATACCCAGAATTTCTCCCGCCCGCAGTTCAAAAGATACATTGCGGACAGCGATTGCGCGGGGCGCAGTGCCTTCGGCAATCGCACCCCTGTCATCCTCAACTTGTAAATTTTGCACTGACAAAACCACCTTTCCAGGGGAAGCAGGAGTTTTGTCTAACCGTAAAGTCACCTCGCGCCCTACCATCAATTCCGCTAACTGCTGCGGCGTGGCTTCTTGAGTCGTTGTATTTGCTACTACCTTTCCGCGTCGCAACACAGTGACTGTGTCGCATAGGTTCATAACCTCATCCAATTTGTGGCTGATAAAAATAATTGTGTGTCCATTCGCTGCAAGTTGTCGCAAAATAGCAATTAATGATTCTACTTCTCTTGGTGTTAGCACTGCTGTTGGTTCATCAAGAATCAACAATTTTGCTTTCCGGTAGAGAACTTTGAGAATTTCGACTCGCTGTTGCGCCCCTACTGGCAAATTTCCTACTTTAGCAGCAGGATCAACTGTTAATCTATAAGCTTCGGATAAAGCCGCGATTTCCTGTTGTTTCTGACGCAGGTTTAAACGCCAGTGATTCAATGTTCCTAGAATGATGTTTTCTGTTACAGTCAACTGGGGAACCAGCATGAAATGTTGGTGAATCATGCCAATGCCTAATTCAATTGCTGCACTTGATGAAGATATTTTTACTGGTTTTTCTTGCAGGTATATTTGACCTGCATCAGGTTGATAAAGACCGCTAATAATGTTCATTAAAGTGGTTTTGCCCGCCCCATTCTCGCCTAGGATGGCGTGAATTTTTCCTGGTTCAACAGTGAGGCTAATGTTGTCATTGGCAATGAATGAGCCAAAGCGTTTGCTAATTCCTTCTAAGCGTAAATAAGACATATAACAAAACTGCACGAGACAAGAGAAAAGGTAGAGAAAAACCTCACCCCCCAGCCCCCTCTCCGCAAGCAGAGAGGGGGAGCATTTTTCCCTCTGTGGGCAGGCTGTAAGAAAACAAGGAGAGTATTTTTCCCCTCCTCGCTTGCGGAGAGCAGCGCCGTGCGGGGGTTCCCCCCGTTGAGGCGACTGCGGGGGAGGGGTTAGGGGTGGGGTCACACTGATGTATTTTCAAGTTAGATAGAAACGAAAAATAAAATGAGATTTTAAGCTGTGGTTTTTTTAACGCACCGGGTATCTTTGCCACCCTCTTGGCATTTTTCAAAGGTGATTTTTTTAGCAACAATTTCCTCTTTTGTATTGAGTGTCTTTTGTTTGATTGGTTCGGGAACGATCGCCCCAAACTTTCCTAAAGATAAAATATCTGGTTTTTCTAAACCTATCGTGTAAATTTGACCTTTGAGTTGATTTTGTTTGGCTAGTTCTGCTAAATAGGCGATCGCTAAATCCAACCGCTTTACCGCACTTGTTAAAACTGCTTTGGGTGCAATTTCTAATTGGTCTTTCGTGTTACCAAAAGCATAAACTCCTTTGTCGCTTGCAGTTTGCAAAACGGCAGCAGATGCAGTATCTAACCATTGATAGATGACATCAGCGCCAGAAGAAATTAAAGCAAGAGTGGCTTCTTTTGCCTTGGCGACATCGTTCCAGTCACCCGTGAATGTAGAACTGATTTTGATATCTGGCTTGAGAGATTTTGCTCCTAATTCAAAGCCGCGTAGTTCTTGTTGGGTAGCATCAAATTGTTGTCCTGCAATGTAAGCGAGTTGATTGGATTTGGTCATTGATGCAGCGATGATTCCGCACAGATAACTCGCTTGCAAATGGTCAATTCGCAAAGCAGCGATGTTGGAACCGTTGACAGCACCATTGACACCGATAAAGAAAGTGTTGGGGAACTGCGGCGCGACTTGTTCAATAGCAGCATCAAATTGTCCGCCGTGGGCAAATACTAGGTTATAGCCCCGACGCGCAAAATCTGAGAGAACTTCGGTTTGGTCTGCTTGTGCTATTTGTTCTACATAGGATGTTTCTGCACCCAGCTTTTGTTTAGCAAGCTGTACGCCTTCGTAACCAGATTGATTCCAGGCTTGATCGCTGATGACTCCAGGGAGGGCGATCGCTATCTTAAACCCTGGGCTACCCCCTGTCGTTGTTGAGTTGCTACTGCAAGCCTTCAGCAGTAAACTCGTACTTAAGGTAGCTGAACCATACAAAAGAAATTTACGCCTACTAAAATTTGCCGCCATACATTAGCCTTGAGAATCCTTGTTATTGATTACTATAATCTCCCTTATTCCCCTACCTCCTCGTTTATTTTTCCCACCGTTGACCGAAGACGTAGTGACCTGAAGCCAAACAAACTGAAGGAGTGGACGCAACTATAAAGTCAAGGGAATAGATGAACAATCTCAAGGAAATTTTTCGTGTCATCCTAGCGGTATGTATGATTGTAGCTGGAGTGACGCACTTTACATCTGCTGACCAGTATGTCAGAATTGTGCCGCCGCAACTGCCCTACCCTGTAGAAATAGTTTATCTGAGTGGCTTTTATGAAATCTTGGGTGGTATCGGGTTATTAGTCCCGCCTGTAAGTCAAGCTGCTGCTTGGGGGCTACTTGTTCTTTTTATTGCTGTTTACCCATCCAATATCAATATGGCAGTAAATCTCATTAAAATTGACCATATACCAAATTCACCCTGGCTACATGTGATTAGACTTCCGTTTCAGGCGGTTTTAATTGCTTGGGCTTGGTTGTATACAAAACCTTCAGATCCCGAAAAACAAGCTTCTATTATTCCCAAGTCACTTATTCCCAAGGAACTGCAGGAATTAAAGTGAGTCGTTTTCGCAGACCTTTGTTTAACCCTCTCCTGAAAGGAGAGGGAATCAAGGGTAAAATAATGTGGGTGCAAGCAGGTTTGATGTCAACACCCCTGCCTAAAGGCTAGGGGCTTAAGCGCCTCAAGTCTGGTGGATTAGTTGACCCGACTAAGTACCTTGAGTACTACGTTATTGGCAAGTGTTCAAGTTCTCACTCCGGGATACGTGATGCCAGTCCCGGATTCTGAAACCGGACGATTAAACACGTTTAGAGGGTTAAGCTAGTGTCGTTTGGAAAGTACCGACCAATAACATTGTCTAGGCTCACATTACCCCGAAAGGGAGGCTCGAATGAGCAAAACCGTTATGCGTACAGGTGAGTCCAGTCCTGTTCGCGCAGCGTCTCCGCTAGGAGAAGGCGGGTTTCCCAACCTAGGGAACTGGCTCTCCCGTTGGGGTGAAAAATATCAGTTCGCAATTGCCCGAACGAAAGTACAACGCAAAAGTACACGGTATTGAGTAACCCCAAGGCGGTAATGGTTCACAAAAACAAGAATGTGTATTGCCGTCCTATAAGGACGGGGTTTCTACCCAAATTTTCGATGAGTACATCAAAGACAGTTCAACAATTGCGGGCTGAATGGATAACGCCGGAAAGTTTTCGTCGATATGGACAGGTCATTTTTCCTCAGTTAGACGGTAAATCGTTTGATGCACAAGATGCTCAACTCGTACTTGATAGAGGTGTTCCCCGCTTTTATATCATGCAGCTGCACCGCAGAGGACGCAAATTTCACACCATTACTCGCCATGTACAATGTACTCAATGTCTGGGTTCACTGGAAGGGAAGGACTGGTTAATTGCGGTTTGTCCTCCTAATAATAATATTGATGAACCATCTTTAGAAGACATAGCAGCTTTCCGCATTCCAGGAAATTGCTTTATCAAATTAGACGTAGGAACTTGGCACGCTGGACCTTATTTTGAGCATGAGGTTGTGAATTTTTATAACTTGGAATTGAGTGATACGAATGTGGTGGATCATTTCACTCACAATTTTCTCAACAGTCATAATCTGGAGTTTGAGTTTGAGATTTTGTGAGCGATCGCTCTAGAATAAGAGTTCTAGCTCGCATCTGGATCTCCTCCTAACTCCCGCAATCGCGCTGCTAGACGCTCGGCTCGCTTTTTCTCCTGCTCCGCCCGTTGCTGCTCTCGCTCCGCTATTTCTTCCGGCAGCAAAATTAAGTTTCCTTGTGAGTCATACAACCGCAACCAGTAATATCATGTCCGCTTAATTACTTATAATTCCTGCTTGACCTCACCCCAACCCTCTCCTTCTTAAGGAGAGGGTGCCGTAGGCGGGTGAGGTTATTCGTTTTTTATAAGTGTTTATCCGGATATGATATAATAGACCTCTTGCACTCAGGCAAAACTTGGCCCAATCCCCAACCCCTTCTCCCAAAATTGGGATTCGGGGAGCCAATTTTAAAGTCCCTCTCCCAAGCTTGGGAGAGGGATTTAGGGTGAGGGTAAAGATTCATGCAAGAAGTCTAATGACTAATGACTAATGACTGCCTTAACGAGTTAACTTTATTTGTACCGACCTACTTATTTGTTAATGATTGTTAGCAAAAAAGTATCGGTTGCCATTCACCAATTTCGACAGGTATTTGCTGATTTACTAACGAAGACTTTCCAGGAACAGACGAAGAAGGTTTTGAAGGTGCAGGTAAAGAAAGTTCTTTAGGGACAAAAGGCTCACTAGAAGGTGCAGATAATTGTATAGGTATCTCTGCACTAATGCGACAACCTGCTCCCGGTCTAGAATCTAAATTGATATGACCTTGCAAAACGGCAACCCGTTCTTGCATTCCCCGCAGTCCATATCCGGTCGAGACTTGCTTAGGATTGAATCCCCGACCGTTATCTTGAATGATGAGGTAGACACTGGTTGATGTTGTGTAGACAAGAATTTGCACTTGTGTCGCCATCGCATACTTGCGAGTATTGTTGAGTGCTTCTTGAATAATTCGGTAAAGTGGTGTGACAAGCTGCGACGGTAAAGCGACAGAAAAGTTAAGCTCAACTATAGGTAACACGCCAGTGGTTTGCTGAAAATCATTGACCAGAAATTCGATGAGTGTTTGCAGAGATTGAGTCTCGTGGGTATCGTCGCGTAATGCTTGCACCGATTGGCGGACTTGTTGAGTGGCGATCGCCACTAATCGATGCGCTTCAGTAAGAGACTGCTGTGCCTGAGTGGGGTCTGGTTTACACAGTTTCATGGCAGTTTGTAATTGAAACTTGAGCGCGGTGAGTGCATGTCCCACAGAATCATGGAGTTCTCGCGCAATTCGGTTGCGTTCTTGCACCGCCGAGAGATTAGCAAATTCCAAAACACACTGCCACAAGTGTTGATGGATTTGATTGAGTTGTTCTGGTGTGTAGAGTTCTTCGACCATATTCCTGTTTAAGTTCGTCCAGCTAATTATTAGGTAGTTCTGGATGCAGGAAGCTTATGCAATTTTTCGGGAGCAGTTTCACTATTGAAAGGGACTAGGGATTAGGGATTGGGGATTAGGGATTGGGTTTAGAATCGAAAAATTATGTTCGGAGCAACAAAGCCCTCCCAAAGAAAGGAAATTTTTCCCAGTCATCAGTCGCCAGTCCCCCATCCCGGAGCTACCATCATTTACGGGTGTGTCAGCAATGGGACGCAATGGCGCTTTCTCAAACTGGAAGGCACAGTGGTGAGCCAGCTGCGGTGGTGAACCAGTGCTGCGGGAGGGTTTCCCGACAGCCAGGCAACTGGTGAAAGGGTTCCCCGGCATAAGCAAACTGGCGTAAGCGCAAAGCGCAGGCTCCGCCAACGCGTAGCGTGCCGAAGGCATACCCGAAGGGTGACAATCGATCTCAACGATTATCCCCTACCACCAGTTCATCAAATCTTAGGATTCTTGGTGTGGATGGTACAACACGCTTAAGTCCAGTTGCCAATCAGCACATACGCCGCCCAGAAATAGGGTTGTTGTCTAAACTTGGGGTCGCGTAAAATTTCAAGTTGGGCACGTCGCAGAGCTTCTGCCTTTGAGACACCAGTTTTACTAGCTTGCGCTAATTGATTATAAAATTGACCGATGAGTGTCGCTGAGGCTTCATCATTGACGCGCCACAGTGTAGCTACTGTACTACGTGCGCCGGATCGTACCGCAACTCCCGCTAATCCTAACGCCGAACGAGTATCGCCCGCTGCTGTTTCACACGCACTCAGCACCAAGAGTTCCAGCGAATTATCCCTTGACAGTTCGACGGTTTTTAGGACGCTACTGAGTTGATTGACTTTGATTTTGTTATCCCAAGTCAAAATAAAAGTGTCATCTGCTGTAGAACCAAATTGACCGTGTGTTGCCAAATGGACAATCGGTGACGAAACAGCAGATACCCTATTTTGAAACGCGGAATTTGTAAACTTTTGGTTAAACAGGATTTGGCTAGGAATCTGAGATTTAATTTTGTTCACCTCAGTCTCAACATAAGGCAGCGCCGAGAACTCTGGAGGACGCGCAGCATTGAGTCCAGCTACCAACGCACCCAGTTGTTCTTGCTTGAGCGATCGCGGCGATAAAAGTTGCAGCCCGGGTGTTAAAGCAATGCTGTACTGTTCCACGAGGAACTTTTGACCATCGTGCAGCGCCGCCATTGGGACATTTCGCAAAGCACCATCTAAAACAAAGACTAAGGTTTCTACTTTGCTCGCGGCAAGTTCTGCGGCTGCTGGACGAATAAGCCAATTGTATAATTGCTGGAGTTGTGGGAGTGCCAAGTTTCCGGTGGTGGGTTGCTGTAAGTCTAGGCGCAGCGGTGATACAAGATTTTCCACCTGTTTGCTGCTGACATCAGTTTTGTAGTAGCGTAAATTGCGAGGTTGTGCTTGCGTTTGGTTCGCAGATGGTGGTAGACTAGTAATAATAGCAAGCTCGTCTTCTAAAAGAATCGGATAAATGACTGCTGCACGTTGATCTACCTGATCAATCAATGCTGGGTTGCCGTTGAGACACGCTTCCCGGAAGAAGTTATCGAGTTCGACCAATTGTAATGCTTCAACGACATCCCGCGCAGTCTTCAAATCATCAGGTTTATTCGATTTCACCAGTAGCCCGACGAGTTGACGGTGAATTGGCTCAACGGCATCGCGGAAGGAAAACTGTACATCCGGACTTGCCGCAGCCAAATCTGTTCGCAGCGATTTGATTGTCGCGATCGCTTCTTTATAAGCTGCGATCGCACCTGTATTTTTGCCTTGAGCCTTTAGCACTCGTCCCAACTGCCACTGCCACAGATAAGCGCTATCGGCTGCGTTTGTTTGTTGTGCTAATTGGAGTGCTTGCTCGGTCAATTTTTCAGCCTCAGTCCACTGCTGCGTTTTTTCGTAGACACTGCCCAAGGTACCCAACGCGTAGGCAAGGGTGTGTGAATCTCCTAAATCTTTGGCTTGTTGTACTGCTTTTGCTAGGAGTTGTGCGGCTTCACGCAACGCAGATGTCTCTCCTGTTTGGCTTCCCATCCGCATCATCGACTGGGCGAGATTCACCCGTGCTTCAATAGCTGTACGACTGGGAGGTAATGCCTCGATTTGTTGTTGAACCTGTGGCAAGAGAGTTTGAGCCGCAGACTGTTGATTGGTATCGACGAGTAGACTGAGTTGATTGACTTGTGCTTGCACCCGTAGACTGGGGGAAACTGCAGAAGCCGCCTGTTGATAGAACTTCAAGGCAGATTCGGCAGCTTTGGAGTTCATTTGAGCGTCGGCAGTTTTATCGAAGCTAAGTTGAGCGCGGGCAGTGTTACCGAGGCTGAGTTGAGCTAATGTGATGATGTCGGGTAACTGCAACTTGTTGGCAATAGCAAGGCTACGCTCTAAAACAAGGCGTGCTTGGGTGAAATTGCCAGTCACCCGCAGCGAATCTCCTAAAGTACGAAGCGCGGTTGCGGTTTCGGGAGAAGAAGGAACGGCATTGAGCAGAGTTTGTAGTTGTTGAGCATTCGCAGTTGAACGCTGCGGTAATTTTAATGCGCTGTCGAGAAGTGCGATCGCCCGTCGATATAATCCTAAGTTTTGTAAAGCTTGCGCCTGCTTAATTTGGCTGATCAGTGCTCGTTCTGGCTTGCCTTGCTGGGTGTAAAGTGCTGCAGCGCGTTGCCAGGATTTCAGCGCAGCTTCCGCTTGTCCGCGTGCCAGGAGTAACCCGCCCTGGATGTCGAGGACTTGCGCTAGTGCTAGTGATTTCTCTGGGGTTGTTGGTATAGTTGCTTCTAAGAGTGAGAGACTGTTGGCGATCGCTTTGCTGGCATCGTTCCATTGTCCCAGCTGTTGATAGCACAGCGATAAATTGCTGAGACTGAGCGCTTGGCGGATGGGATCTCCGACGGCTTTGTAAGCTTGAGCAGCTTTTTCAAAGAGCGTTGCTGCTTCTGCAAATTGATTGGCGGTATAGTGCGTACGTGCTTGCTGTTCGAGAAAAGACCCCTCCCCGCCCTGGACTATTCCCCTCCCCGCATGCGGGGAGGGGTTAGGGGAGGGGTTCCGAGGAATTTGGGAGTTCTCAACCGAACCAGGAATTACTGAAATGTGAGCAAATACAGGTGATGCAATACACAACAATGAAGTCATCACCATTGGGATAATAAAACGAATAAATTTCTTATGGCGTCGTTTAATAGGTTTCATAAAAGTATTTTTCATCGTTATCATTGTTTCGATACCGGACATCCTGTTGCTGCAGGGCGAGTATTCGGCGTGACTTTAGGTGCAAAGGCGACTAATGTAATGTTGCCATCGCTATCTTTGACCCAACCTTGCGCTTCAACAATTGCAGGCGGAGTAGGCGTGACGACTATTGCTGGGGATGTTTGCGGTACATTAGCAGAGCCTTGTGAGTCCAAAGTTGCCAACTGACTGAGGTTAGGTGTACCTGCCAACGGTTCTAGAGGATTAGGAGATAAACTGCCGCGTCCTGTGATGATAAATTCGCCCAACGGTTTGGCATTAGGGCTTCTCGGGCAAATTTGGGCAATTTGATTGGTGGCGTCAACAAAAGAGACTGGTAGTTCGATGAGTCCAGAGGCGGGTTGGACTTCTGGTTCGGTGATGTCGATTTGTCCCTGCACACCGAGTTGAGAACTGGCAGTGATGTCGCTTTGTAAGGTGGGGAAGGAAGCGGGGACGATGCCAAACAGCCCATCGGTGTTGATGGTGATGTTACCGCCGCGTCCTTGGAAGGCATTGGCGGTGATGTCGCTGTTTTCATTAGGGACAGCAACAATAAATTTGCCATTGATTGTGATGTTACCGCCATTGCTGTCTACCTGAGGCGCTCCGGCAGTTGTAGAAATAAAGCTGCCTTTACGTAGCAGTAAAACATCATCAACGGTCAAGAATATATCGCCGCCACTTCTTGTTGTAGTTTCAGCAGAGATTTCTGAGCGATTATTTAATCGTAAAGTCTCACCTTGGACTTGAATTTTTCCACTTTCGCCGCTGCCAAAACTATTGGCAGAAACAACAGCTCGATTGTTGAGGTCGAGTGCTCGCGAAGTCATGAAGATTGTGCCACCCGTGCCCTGCCCGTTGGAAGTCACCCTACTGAGAATATCACTGTCGTCAACCGAAATGCGATCGCCAGCATTGAGAGTGATATCTCCAGCATCCCCTTGCCCAGCAGTCGAGGAAACTAACGCAGCTTCATTGCTTAAGGAAATAAGATCGCCAGCATTCAGGGTAATATCTCCACCCTTCCCGACTGCATTCAAACTCACACTGCTCCTAATATCTGCATTGTCTAAGGAAATGCGATCGCGTGCCTGAACAATTATGTTACCAGCATCACCTTGTGCTTGGGTACTTGTGGTGAGTTCCGCATAATTCGAGAGTAAGAGTGAACCTGTAGTAATTTCAATATTGCCACCTTTGCCAACAGCGTCTTTTCCAATCAAACCGGTAGACGCCGCACTAGAACCAAATGCGCCACTAGCAGTTCGCTGACTTGTTCCGTCAAACACCACCTGATCGCGGGCGTTGATAAAGATATTACCTGCGTTGCCACGTCCATTGGAGACTTCTGCTGCTAACTGACCACCGTTTGTGACAAACAATGAACCCGTGTTGATTTCAATATTGCCACCATTGCCAACAGGTTGTTTCAAAATTCCAGCTTGTCCTACAGTACTGAAGGCTCCACTGGAACTAACATAATCACCTTGCACAACTTGCACAAATTGAACATCATTAACAGTAATTTCCAATAGTTTACTGCCATCAAACACAATTGTATCGCGGGCATTGAGGCTGATATTTCCAGCATCGCCTTGCCCAAACGTGCTAGTGTCAATCTGACCTGCGTTATTGAGGAAGAGGGAACCAGTCGTGATATCAATATCTCCCCCCTGACCCTCTCCTCCAGGAACCACCCTGCTGGCAATAATGCTGCTATTGTCTAAAGTAATAAAGTCATTGGCATTAATCGTGATATTCCCTGCATCCCCTTTTGCACCTGTACTGGATTGCAATTGTGCATTGTTGGTCATCGATAATGAATTAGTATTAATCTTAATATTGCCACCATTACCGACTGCTCCAGGGTACACTAGGCTCAAGATGGTTAATCCAGTCTGATCTGTACCATTTAATGAAATGCGATCGCGAGCGTTGATTAATATATTTCCAGCGTCGCCTTGTCCAAACGTGCTGGTATCAATTCGTGCGCCATTAGTGACAGACAATAAATCAGTCTTAATCCCAATATTGCCGCCGTTGCCTTCTGCTCCAGGTTCCACTGTGCTGAAAATACCGCTAGGAGCTTTTCTTACCGTTGGGCTAATCCTATCTAAATAAACTTCGCGAGCACTGATAGTAATATTTCCAGAATCACCTTTTCCATAAGTGCTAGCACTTAATTGAGCACCATTAGTCAGAAAAAGGGAGCCAGTGGTCAGATCAATGTTGCCTCCTTTGCCTTTCCCTCCAAGTTCCACATCACTAATGATTGAACTGGATCGGCGTCCATCTTGACTGGTACCATCAAAGAAGATGCGATCACGTGCCTGAACGATGACATTTCCTGCATTCCCCTGACCGCCTGTATTTGCAATGATTCTCACTCCATCTGTGATAGTGAGTGAGCCAGTGGAAATCTGAATATTACCGCTATTGCCCATACTAGGGAGAAATACGAAAAACTCTGAAAAAACAGAGTTATCAATTATACTTTCCTGGGCAAGTTGAAGAGTTCCAGTGGTATTGAGGATAATATCTCCCGCTTGAGTGTTTGGTGTGCCCCCAAGTAAAATTCCCGCTTGTATACTACTCCTTCCAAAAATATCCAAATTGCGAGCGTCGATTGTCACGTTACCACCGCCATCACTCCTCACACTCCTCACATCAATTCTCGATTGATTGTTAAGCGATACGTCTGCACGTGGAAGATCGGGAGGAAAACTCAGACCTCCATCAGCATTGAACCCAACAGACCCTACACTTCCTACTGCGCCAATCTCAACACGACCTCCTAGTGCATACAACTGTCCCCCCTCCATCTGTACATTGCCTCCCACCAAGAGCAAATTCTTTCCACTGGGAACTAACAAGAGTCCTCGGTTATTAATCGCCCCCGGATTAAGTTGATTGAACAACAACGCAGAGGGATTGATAGTCAACAGTGGTGGCGCTTCTGGATTTGTCGCACTAAACACACCCTGCTCACCAAAGCGAAAGGCACTCGCTGTCGTCCCTACAAATGACCCACCTACATCCAATCGGGCGTTGGGACCAAATACAATTCCATTGGGATTAAGCAAAAACAGATTCGCGCTACCGTCAACGCCCAACGTCCCCAGAATATTTGAAGCTTCCTTACCTGTCACCCGCGTCAAAATATTTTGTATTCCATTAGAATTGACAAAATACACTCGTTGCCCATTACTGACATTGAACTGACTAAAACTGTGAAAAAGGTTGCTACCCCGTTGAGCGCCGCCAGAGATGCTGTCAGCTGCTGCACCCTTGATTTGAACGTTGGGTGTGACGCTTGAACTTTCTGCCCCAAGGGTGTTATCCGGAGTAATTTGAGCGTGAGCAACCTTGCTGGTAAACAGGATGAGGCTGCATAGAAGGGAGTGTTGAGAAAGCAGTGGAAATTTGTTACCGTCGGCATTTTCCAGCAATTCCCAAGCGGGAATTCGCTGATAGACGCGTTCCGGGGGAAGCGAGAAATCGACTATAGGTTGTAACCCAAAGGGCGGATACCAGTTTAAAGGAGGAGGTAAATCGCGGATTTTTGGCGCTTTCTGCTCAATTGCATCAACGAGTTGGGTGCGTAAACTCGTGACGCTACTTGTATGGGGCTTTGGTAAGTTAGCGATTGAGGAACGAGATGTCTGCACAAGCGACATCAAATAAGCGATTGGGCAAGCTTGGCGACAATCTTGATCTGGAAGTGGAATTTCCACAAAGTGGGGATCAACCACATCAATATATCCTTGCACTGTCCAATTTTGACTTGCAATAGTAGTACTTTTACTGATACTCAATTCACCATCTGGTTCCAAAATCCCAGCAATAATGAACCACATATTTTGGTCAACTGCTCGCTGTATTGCTTTTCCTAAATCTTTATCTCCAGATGGAGGGTCTTTTTGCGGCGTATCAAGCACCACATCTACCCCAACAACGGGCGCATTTAATTTTTGTAGGCGTTCGATTAACTTTGCTAAGTAGCTGCGATTTATCGGATTGAGCTGAGAAATGCCACCACGAGAAATGGATTTGGTATCAATTTGCACGAGTGCAACGGTTGGAGGTGACTTAGATGGGATTTGAGCCGTTACGTCGCGGTAAATTGATTGGACAAATGTCCGCCCGTTCAGCAGTTGCTCTGCAACAAGGGGAATGCAACTGAGAGCAATACTTGTGCATAGTGCGATCGCCTCAATTCGAGTTGGTAACAAATTACATAAATACTGTTTCCAGTCAACTGGGTTTATACGGAATAAGGCGGCTCCCGGATGGCAAAACAGCGAAGGCACCAAATAAGCAGAGGGATAAGTGTGGCTCTTTTCCATCCGCAGAAATTGACGCGCCGCCATCATTGACTCGTACACATCCAGGTGTTTCGCCAACCCTTGCAAGAATCGTACCAAAAATTCCTGCGCGACACGGTTATGTATCGGTTCACGCATCACCACAACTTGACTAAAACCAATATCAATCAACGCATCCGCAATACTCAATCCACTACATGAGTTGAAAATGGCAACTTGTAGTCCGAGTTTTTTTGCAACCATCAATTGTGGTTTGATTTCATTGATAGAAATTGACACACCAGGAGCAATTCCCAACTCGCCCCCTGTCATCTGGGTTTCGTTGCTGTGTCCAGCAAAAAATAGTATATCCCAGCCGAGCTTTTCTGTAATTGCGTCGGTAATTTGTTGGATTGCTTGCTCTGGTGTTTGCTTTGGTTGCCAACCGACAAACTGTATATCTGCAATGCGGGAGAGCGATCGCACAGCTTCGCGATCTGCTTCAAAATTTAACCCAGTATCGTCGCCTAAAATTGCTAGAATGCGGGCACGTCGCTGTTGTGGTTTATCATACCGGGTTCCACTTTCTTTAATATTTAAAGGAGCACGAATAATCCGAATTGCTCCAGTCGTTGCGAACTCTGTGCCAAGTTCCCAAGCCTCCCAAGGAAAACGGTCTAACTCAATCGGCGCACAGGTGAGAAACAGTTGCACTGCCTCAGTTGTTTCTGGATTCGCTTTAACAAGTTCCTGACTTGCCTGGGCAATTTGGGAGCGAATTTCGTATAACTCTGCACTACGCAACCAGCGATGAAACTCATACATTAACTTTGTTTCCGCTTTGACAAGTTCCGCGTGCCAGTCCACAGTAGTGAGTCTGGCAACCCCACCACCAACCGTCCGTCCCCGTATATGTTCCGACTGATAAAAGCTGAGATATGCCCGCCGCCATTCTTTATAAAGCTGAGTGAGGGCAGTTGGATAATTAACTTGCACAGTTAAATTTTGTCCTTGTCCCCAAGACAATTCAAATAAGCAGATTTGCTCAACTTTTTGAACTTTAAGATGAAAAAGACGGGAATAAAGTTTCATATAGGAGTTAGTTGTTAGTAGTTATATCACGTCGGTCGAATTGCCCATAATACCGGAACCCCACCCCCTAACCCCCTCCCTGCAAGTGCAGAGGGGAACCGAAGCGAAGCTGCGATGGGGTGGGGTTCTTTAGGAATCGGGGTTAACTTATCGGACATCATATAGCCCTTCTCGTTTGAATGAAGTACAAATTTATCTGTGTCCATCTGTGTCCATCTGTGGTTCTTATTTCCTGATGTATTGCACTCAATTACAGCTATTTTCAGGTAAATAGACCTTTTTATCTCGCGCAAAGCCGCAAAGACGCAAAGAAGAACGCTAAAAAATGTGCTCTAAATAAGTGAAAACTGAAGATTTCGCTATATTTCCAACTCAAAACCAAAAGGCGGAATTTCAAAAACCGCTTCATGATCAGCAGTTACTGTTACCCAAAATCGTTCGCCCCAATTGCCAATGACTTGAGCATAAAGTACGCCTTGATTCGTATCCTCCTGAGATTCTTCAAACAGTTGCTGAGTCTCATCTTTAATTTCCAGCTTGAGGTGCATTGGTATCTGCCCTCGCTGTTGTGGACTTAAAGCAATCAGTAACATCCATTCCGGACTATCTAATTCTTGTGATACCACCCACGTCACCGCATACAGTCGCAAACTTCCCTGTTCCCAGGACAAGTCACGGTAAGCGCCTCGCGCCGTTGGAGGAATATGGACACCTTGCTGTTCCAAGGCTGCGCGAATCTTATAAAATTCTTCTTCCAACGATCGCAGCGCAGACAGTGTCAATGATGGCATGAGCATCCATCCCAATTCCTGAGCCACTGTATCAATTTGGTTGCGTAACCACAAACCGACATTTATCAGGGGTTGAGAACGCACAGGAGCAGAAACTTCATACACCCAGTTTACGAGATCAGGGTTTTGCAATAGTGTCTTGCCTTCTTCGACTGTCAGCAATTGCCAAAGCGGCTTGGTTGGAAGTTGAGATTGCAGTGCTGTCAGTTTCTGCCGCAGTGCTACGTCACTGGTTTGTTGTGCGGATGCAGTTGTGGGTAGAACTATAGCATCTGGTTCTAGGCAACGCAGATTTAGTAGAAGCGCGTTGGGATCAGGATTAAACCAAGTTAGGGGTAGTGTATACGTCCAATCTTGTTGCGGTTGGAGCGATGTGGCTGCTTGGTATCGACGGTACTGTTCATAGTTTAAAAAACCAGACACTGCAACCTGCTGTTGCTCCTCGTCAACTTGGATCGGCACATAGAAATGAGCTGCAAAATCAGGGATATCAAAAACCGCACTTGGAAAGCTGACTTGATTCTCATCCAGACTGCTACAAGGCACGATGCAGAGTTTGAAGGAACCGACTTGAACGTTACACGCCGCCGTCATCAAATTTGCATAGGATGGTTGCCAAATCGAGGCATTTTCGCTTTGCACCCTCAAATCTGGGGCGCGATCGCCCAGCCATTGCTCAAATCCTAATACAGCCAACGCAGCCAAGTAGACTTGCCAGCGTTGATCTGGCAAGTGAATTGATTGACTCAGACGTGCAGCTTTTTGTAATTGCTCTGGTAATAACTCGGTTTGTGTATCATTGAGCGATCGCCAATCGAGTACGTCTGTTAAATCTGGCATTGGTGCAGGTTGATCAATCATGATGTAGGACTCCTTGAATCGAGATAACGGCAGATGCGACGTGCCAGCAAACCACGTAGGGGTTGATTGCGAACCGGATTTTTTGCCTCAGATTCTGCTTCCTGGATGATGCCCGTAATTTGTTCCTCTAAAATCACTTCCACCTGCTGATCTAAGCTTTGTAAACGTTGGGAGTCAGCATACATTTTGGCGCACTCAACAATGCGATCGCGCAACATCACGAGCAACCGCTGACGGATATCAGCACGTAAATCATTAAGTTTTAATAAACGAGTGACTTCATACTGTTTTTTAAATCCAATGTGCGGCGCGATTTGGCTCATCGATTGACCTTGGCAATGGAAAAGATGTAACGCAGTTATAAATAATTGCTCAACCGATGAACGCTTGCGTTGCAACTTAGAAATAAAATCACTAATAACTTGAGAAATTGCGTTATCTAAACATTGAATAAATTGATTTTGATAATATTTAAGAAATTCAACTTTTTCTTCATCATCCGGCTCTACCTGTGCGCGATCTACGAACGGTTGAATCTCAGGCTGATCGAAAGAAACGGCTGGAACCATTCCTCCTTGTGCCGAAATGCGATATTGCCGTAGTTTGGATGCGATCGCATTTAATTGACGCAAGACTGCTTCAGGCGTGAGCGTGCGACTGGTGCGAGCTTTCAGGTCATCAGCGATACGAACTAACTGCTCAGGCGTTGGTGGTTGACACGGTTGTTTCGTCCCCGTAACGCGCTGTTGCAGGCGGTCTTCACGATAGACTGCATGAAAGCTTTGTAAAAGTTCACAAGTTTGTTGGATTTCAATTTGTGTGAACTGATACACCTCCGAAAGAATTTGCTGTAAACGCTTCGAGGTTGTATCATTCAGCAACGCCCAATCGCTGACTATATAAACACCGTGCTGTAACAAAAACCGTTTGAGTTCTGGATGTTGCTTAACATAGCGTGTCACCCATGTGTTGAGCGTTCCCTTCGCTGGGTCAAAAGTTTGCAAAATCGTCGTCGCCAGAGAACGATAAGCAACACTTTGCGGCACCTTAGGGAGCAGCCCCTGATCATCTAAAACAAAAGGCAATAAATCTTCATAAGTAAAACCGTGGCGACTGCCAAACTTAGCTGCCAAATTCAGACACGCCTGATCAATTTGATGCGAGATATAGCAGCGTAAACAAATTTCAGCGAAAAAGCGATCATCGCTCTTCACTTCCCCATCCTGCCGCATTTGCTGCCAAAGTTGGCGTTGAATCGTTGTATCAGGGACGTTAACCTGTTTCGTCCATTCAGGAAATTGGTTTTGGAAATAGGTCTTAGCAGCGATCATTGTTTCCACCCGACGCGAGCCAGTCGAATTTAACTTGACAAATTGCCAGTATTTTGATGCAGAAACCACAGTGTTTTATTTATCCAAAGCCAGTCACTCTCAATTTTTTCATCTCCTCAATTTAAAGTCACTATTTTTTCAGTAGTGTTACTTATACTTCTTTCTAGTTCTGGCTGAGTCAACTCATGCAAATTCAGCGGCGAATCCAACCGCGACTATAGCGCCTCACTTCAGCTACTTTAACGTGAGTTCGACGAAACCTAACCCCAACCCCTTCCCTTGTAGGGAAGGGGCAAAAAATCCGCAACGCACGTACGAAAGAATAGGCTTTTTAAGCCTCTCCCCGCTTCAGGGAGAGGTTTGGAGAGGGGTCAAATCAGGATATATCAAACTCACGTTACTTTAGTAAAATGACAGGGATATACGCCTGAAAATTTTCAAAATCTTTATCTGTTGTTATCAGGCTGTAGCTACGACGATGAGCAACTGCACAAAGTAAAAAATCAGTGTTTGCTCCTTGAATACCATGTGTACGGCAAGTGTTGTAAAATTCTGCAGCTAACTCGTAGTCTTCGGTTGTTAACTCTAAGTCAGGGAAGGCACGGAGGTAGTCTCTGAGACGAGTAAACTGTTCTGCATGACGAATGCCTGAAAGTACTTCTTGTCGCACAGCCCCTAACAAAACGACTCGATCATCAATAATTAAATCACGCAACTGATTGACAACAGGCATTGCGTCTGATGGAGTATTTCGCCGTAGTGCCAATGACCATACAGACGTGTCTACGATCACTCTCATGACTGCAGTCGCTGCTGTTTATAGTTGTAATCTGCGTCATAGTCAATCGTTCCAAACAACTCCAGCACCCTAAGCTGCTTGCGGCGTTGTACAAATTCGCGCAATGCTTCTTCGACCACATCACGTTCAGTCTGTTGATTGCCAAGAGCTAAAGCTTCTTGAATTAAAGCTTCGTCGATTTGAATGTTGATGGTCATGCACTTGCTTTTGGACAAACGATAATAACACAAAAATTTTATCAGTTTCCTCTTCCTCTGCGTTCTCTGCGCCTCTGTGGTTCCATAAAAAAGTCCTGTTCACAACTCAGCTAGGAATGCTATATAAGTCTTCACCGGACATGACATGATATGATAACCTAATCGCTAATCCGCATTGCCCCTCATCCCCAAAGGGAACCCCGAGATCCCCAGTCTCCACACCCAGGAGTAGCAATAAACGATTAAGAAATACAAAATTTTATCAAGCCAAACTGGATTGCACAATAATTTGGCGCACTTGATTAGGAGTCAAAGTGGGATTGGCGCTCAACATTAGTGCCGCTACACCTGAAACATAAGGTGTCGCCATCGAAGTGCCATTGAGATAGCCATATTTATTACCGGGAATCGTGGAGTAAATATTAACGCCAGGGGCAACTACATAATTTAGCCGACTGTCAGAACCTGCTCGATTTGAGAGATTAGCCATATACCTATATTGATCAATCGCGCCCACTGCGATTCCCCAATCAGTTGCTAATGCTGCTGGATATATAGGTGTACCAGCACCTTCATTACCTGCAGCCATGACAACAGTTGCACCCCGTTGCGTTGCATATCGTATAGCCTGTTCAATTTCAGATGAATAACCTCCACCCAAACTGAGATTAATCACATCTGCGCCATTATTGGCTGCATAGACAATTCCTTGTGCAATATTTTTCTGAGTACCGCTGCCCTTTTCATCCACTACTTTGATTGGCATAATTTGAGAATTGTATGCGACACCTGTTGTACCAAATTCATTTCTCTCAGCAGCAATGATTCCAGCAACATGAGTGCCATGTCCCTCGTAATCCATCGGATTATTGTTGTTGCCTACAAAATTCCATCCAATGACATCATCAACATATCCGTTGCGATCATCATCAATACCATTGCCAAAAATTTCGCCTCGGTTTCTCCAAATATTGTCATTTAAATCTGCGTGGGTATAGTCCACTCCACTATCAAGTACAGCCACCACAACATTCTTGCCTGTATATCCTTTTGCCCATACTTCCGGTGCTTGAATCGTATCAAGTCCCCAATTGTATCCACCGACATTAGAAACATCAGCAAAAGGTGACTTCCCTATTGCTCCTGCTACGGCTACGGGTGCATTCACAAGTCCATAGCCAGACACCTTACTAAAGGTCTTTGATTGTAAGGTCAAAGATTGTGACGTTGAAAGCTTTTCTGCGCTCAACTCATTTGTTGGCGTTGCCGTTGCAAAATAATTTGCCTGTGTCGTATTGCCATCATTTGCTAGAAAAGAGAGTGGAATTTGATACTCAAATTCACTGTTATCATCAGCAAGAACTTGACCCGTGATTTCATCAATGGTTTGTGATAAAGCATCAACCTGGACGGAATGATTAAGATTGCGGTAAACTTCACTTGCGACCAAACTCAGTAAGTCATCATCTTTGTAGGCACATTGACGATGAGAAATGTCATCATTTGCAATGCCTATATAGTCATAAAAGCTGTATATTTCGTTAGAAATAGATTGTTCTTTTCCTAAATTCGAGTTATTAGGGAAATTGATTAGAAGATTATTAGGCTCAAATGAACCCGTAATTATAGGTGTTGTTATCGCAGATGAAATCTCTAAAGATACACTACAAGTATCTATTGAAGTGTCAAGCATATTTGTTGATATTTCATGTTTTTCTGAGCTACGTTATTCACTATTTCTCAAGGCAAGGGACATATGCATTTTGATGAAAACTTACATAAAGATAATGAAAGGCGTGTAAACAAAGCTCCTTGGCTTCCAAAGAAACGCAATAGCCTGTAATTAGCAATGTAGAGACGCGCCATGGCGGGTCTCTACATTAACTAAACTGTATTGATTTATGAAATGCTGTACTACGTAAACTATGTAACTTGCTTTGCATAGTAATATATCTACTGAGGATTCTACCTAATTTTCTTTTTACTGGGGGGTGCGATGTTTGAGATACCTGTGCGTCAGTGGTGGGAACGAGGATTAGGAATTGTTATATGTGGTGCGATCGCTTTTGCTGGAAATAGCTCACTCGCTCAAATCACCCCAGACAGCACTCTCCCAAATAATTCAAACGTCACATTAGATAGCGGCACTTTCAATATCACAGGGGGAACCCAAGCAGGGGCTAATCTGTTTCATAGTTTCCAGCAATTCTCTGTCCCTACTAACTTTACAGCTTCTTTTAACAATGCCGTAGATATTCAAAACATCATCAGTCGGGTAACGGGTGGTTCAATATCTAACATTGATGGGTTAATCCGCGCCAACGGTACAGCTAACCTATTTCTGATTAATCCCAACGGAATCATTTTTGGACCGAATGCCAGTTTGAATATTGGCGGTTCGTTTGTCGGCTCTACGGCTAATGCGATTCAATTTGGGAATAACGGCATTTTCAGCGCTTCCACTCTTGAAGCTCCCTCACCCTTGCTGACAATCAATCCTTCTGCTTTACTATTTAACCAAATTGCAGCTGCATCTATTCAAAATAGCTCAGTGGCACCAGCAGGACAAGCTCCCTCTGGGGGAATTTCTTCTGGTTTACGTGTTCCAGATGGGCGGAGTTTGTTGCTCGTAGGTGGCGACATCAAGATGGATGGCGGAGGATTGAGGGCTTACGGTGGACGCGTCGAGTTGGGAGGATTAGCTTCCCCTGGAACAGTCGGGTTAGAGGTGAATGGCAACAATTTAAGCTTGTTGAGTTTTCCTGATAACGCAACCCGTGCAGATGTGTCTCTCACCAATGGAGCTAATGTAAATGTATCAGCTGCTGGGGGCGGTAGTATTGCAGTCAACGCTCGCAATTTAAATATTTCGGGAGAAAGTAGCCTTCTGGCTGGAATAGGGCAAGGGCTGGGGTCAGAAGGTGCTGTTGCAGGAGATATTACGCTGGATGCCACAGGGGAAATAAAAGTGGTAAGCAGCGGCGGTGTGTTCAATGTTGTCTTCCCGCAAGCAGTGGGCAATGGGGGAAATATTACAGTCTCCTCTGACTCCTTCTCTTTAACTGATGGTGCTGAAGTGCTTGCCAGCACTTTAGGGCAAGGAAATGCAGGCAGCGTGTCGGTGCGAGCGTCCAATTCGGTTGATCTTGTCAATGGGAGAATTCTCAGCACTGTGGAACAAGGAGGTGTGGGCAAAAGTGGCAATATCAATATCAACGCTGCTTCTCTTTCACTCAAAGATTCCGCTCAACTACGAAGCATAGTTCGTGGAGCTTTTGACAATGTGCCAGCAGGAAGAGGGGATGCAGGTAATGTCACAGTTGATGTTACAGGTCCTGTGACCATTACCGGAACAAAGAACGGATTTCCCAGTGGAATTAGCACTGACGTGGGAACGGGGGCAACGGGCAATGGGGGGAACATTAGTATTTCCTCTGGTTCCTTCTCTTTAACTGATGGTGCTGTACTGGGTGCCAGTATCTTGGGACAAGGGAATGCAGGCAGCGTGTCGGTGCGAGCGTCCGATTCAGTTGAGCTTGTCAATAATGCGTATATCTTTAGCACTGTGGAAAGGGGAGGTGTAGGCAATGGTGGCAACATTAACATCAATGCTGCAACACTCTCACTCAAAGATGGTGCTCAACTGCTAACCCTAGTTCGTGAAGCTAGAAACAACCAGCCAGCTGGAAGGGGCAATGCAGGCAATGTTACAGTTAATGTCACAGGTTCTGTAACGATTGCTGGGAGAAAGGACACAATTCGTAGTGCGATTTCCAGCGAGGTGAGAAGGGGAGCGACGGGCAATGGGGGGAACATTAGTATTTCCTCTGGTTCCTTCTCTTTAACTGATGATGCTGAAGTGGTTGCCAGCACTTTTGGACAAGGGAATGCAGGTAACGTGTCGGTGCGGGCGTCCAATTCTATTGAGCTTGCAAACACTGCTGGCATCTTCAGTGCTGTGGGAGAAGGAGGTGTGGGTAATGGTGGCAACATCAATATCAAGGCAGCAGCACTCTCCCTCAAAAATGGTGCTCAACTGCTAACCCTAGTTCGTGAAGCTTCTGGGAACCTGCCAGCCGGAAGGGGAGATGCAGGCAATGTCACAGTTGATGTCGCAGGGAATGTGACCATTGCTGGAGTCAAGGAGGGAAACCCCAGTGGGATTTTCAGCTTAGTGGGAACCGGAGCGATAGGCAAGGGGGGAAATATTGCTATCTCCTCTGGGGACTTCTCTTTAACTGATGGCGCTCAACTGTCCGCCAGCACATTTGGACAAGGGAATGCAGGGAATATTACAGCTGATGTCACAGGGAATGTGACCATTGCTGGGATCAAGGAGGGAGAACCCAGTGGGATTCGCACCTTAGTGGGCACGGGAGCAACGGGCAAGGGGGGAAATATTGCTATCTCCTCTGGTTCCTTCTCTTTAACTGATGGCGCTCAACTGTCCGCCAGTACATTTGGACAAGGGAATGCAGGGAATATCACAGCTGATGTCACAGGGAATGTGACCATTGCTGGGATCAAGGAGGGACAAGCCAGTGAGATTTCCAGCAAGGTGAGAACAGGGGCAACGGGCACTGGGGGGAACATTAGTATTTCCTCTGGTTCCTTCTCTTTAACTGATGGTGCTCAACTAACTGCCAGCACCAGTGGTCAAGGGAACGCAGGCAGTGTGTCGGTACGAGCGTCAGATTCGGTTGAGCTTGCAAACACTGTAGTTATCTTCAGCACTGTGGAAGCAGGAGGTGTAGGCAAAGGTGGTAATATCAACATTAATGCAGCTTCTATGTCCCTCAAAGAGGGCGCTCAACTACAAACCTCAGTTCTTGAAGCTTTTAACAATCTGCCAGCCGGAAGAGGGGATGCAGGTAATGTCACAGTTGATGTCACAGGACCAGTGACGATTGCTGGCGTAAAGAACGAATTTCCCAGTGCGATTTTCAGCGTTGTGCAAACGGGGGTGACGGGCAATGGGGGGAAAATTAGTATTTCCTCTGGCTCCTTCTCTTTAACTGATGGTGCTGTACTATCCGTTAGTACTTTAGGACAAGGGAATGCAGGCAATGTGTCGGTGCGTGCGTTCAATGCGGTTGAACTTGTCAATGGCGGCATCCTCAGCACTGTGGAAAGGGAAGGTGTGGGCAATGGTGGCAACATCAACATCAACGCTGCAACACTATCCCTTAAAGACCGTGCTGCAATCACTGCTAGCAGTGCTGGCAAAGGCACTGCTGGCAACATAGAAGTTGATACTCGCTCTATCCGTTTGAGCGATCGCTCAACCATCAGCTCTAACACTGTAGCAGGACAAGGAAACATCAACCTACGTCCTCGTGATTTATTGCTGTTGCGTCGTGGTAGCAACATCACCACCAATGCTACTGGCACAGCGACTGGCGGCAATATCACCATTAATACCAACAATTTAGTTGCCGTTCCAAAGGAAAATACTGACATCAGCGCTAATGCACAAGAGAGCTTTGGCGGACGGGTAAACATCAATACTAAAGGTATCTTTGGGATTCAGTTTCGACAGCAAGACACACCATTTAGTGATATCACTGCCAGTTCTGCCCTTGGTCCGCAATTCAGTGGTTCTGTAGAAATCAACAGACCCGATGTTGACCCGACTCAGGGATTAGTAGAACTGCCCGTCAATTTAGTCGATGCCTCACAGCAAATTGACACCAGTTGTCGTCCCGATAGCAGGCAACAAAGGGGTTCCTTTGTCATCACCGGACGTGGAGGCTTGCGCCCAAGTCCCTATGATATGTTGACACCTCAAGTCGTAAATTTAAACTTGGCGACTCTGGAAGCAACAAGTGCAAGCGGTTCCTCAGCATCTCCTGTCAGTAAAGAAACTACGACTAAACCACCAGAACCCATTGTAGAAGCGACTGGCTGGGTGAAAAATGACAAAGGGGAGATTTTTCTAACAGCGAATCTGCCCGTCGTCATGCCTCATAGTCCTTGGTTGAAACCTGCTTCTTGCAGTGCGAGGCGTGAAGCTGAGTAAGAAAGGATAAGGATAGTGCATTTGCAAAATGTCTACAGCTATATTCAGCTAATTGAACCACAGATTTTTGTAGGGGCACGGCATTGCCTATTGGTGTCAACTTAAGCCAAAACCCTTGTTACGCTAGATCATGCTCTCCTGAATGCCCACAATCTCGCTTCACCCCACCCCGGTTTTGTCTTACGCCAAAACCTCCCCTCCCCTTAGCAAGGGGAGGGGATAAAGGGGTGGGGTTAAATCAACGTGGAATAAAGGTTTGAACGTTAAGTTGGCACCAATGTGTACTCATGCGCCCCTACCCCGTGGTTTATTTACTTGAAAAGCGCTGTAAGAACAAATCTCCCTTTATTGTTTAATTGTTTACATTTGGGCAACGTTGGGCTACATTCCAACCTGCATTGGGATTATTTCTTATATAGAAATGAATCCCAGTACGACCTTTATTATCTACTGAATACTCCGCGACCAAACCTGCTATTGGACCATCAATGAAATGCACGTGATTATTTGATGGATAAAACACATAACGTCCTCCGCTATAAGAGGAGGAATAATACGTACCTTGACCATCAAGTTGGATCTTTCCCAATTCGCTAGGATAAACATACATTCCGAACATATAGTAGCAATTGTAAGTTCCTGATAGTGCTTCTGGCTGAATGTGATTTGCATGGGCTGGAATCGCAGACAGCATGGTTAAAGCAACACAACTGCTCAAGTAATTTAGGATTAAACGCTTCATGCTTTTCATTCCTTCTTGATTTTTCTTGCTGCTAACATCTATTTCTCGTTGTTGAAAACTTATGCAAAAATCTCAAGAAACTATCGCATGCAAACGCATAGTTATGATTTTGACTGCTAGTTCTGCATGAGTCCTGTCTTACCAGAAATAGTCTAATATCATGTCCGAATGAACACTTATAAAAAACGAAGAACCTCAAGAGCCTACCCTTCTCCTGTCGGAGACGCACTCGCGTTCGGGAACGGCTTCGCCGTTAGCGAAGCTCCTCCGAAGGAGGCACGGCACCCTCTCCGAAATCGCCCAGAGGGTTGGGGTGAGGTCAAGCAGGAATTATAAGTAATTAAGCGGACTTCATATAACTTCAGGAATCACGAATCCGTTTCTGCGAATGGCTTAGGGACTTCCTTTCTTAAAAAATATCCAACTTTTCTTGTGGCATGGGATTGACGCCCGGGGCGATCGCCACGAACCGCAACAAAGAAATCCAGGAAACCGAACGCCTAATTGCACAATTGGAATTACAGCTACTTCCTTTATAGCCACTGTCTAATCTAGCGCGCAGCGGTCTTCAGTTGCGTCGCTGATATAACTCCTTGAACGGATACCAATTTTTTAAACTTTTCCGTAATCAAAATAAAATAAATTTTTTCTAACTCTTCAATACTTTTTTATACTACGTACAAAATCAAAAGAATTTTTATTTAAGTAATCACTGAGTACTCAAAAATATTCCTTTTGGTACTGTCAAAATACTTCTTAAGTGATATTTATTCTAATAATCTGAATTTCTCCACGGAATTTACACCATTTAACCCTGTCTTCTCGCTATAGTCATTTTCAGTGTTAATGCAATTGACAGTTAAGCTGTCACGTTGATCAGAAGTTATGAATCTAGTTCCAACAAAGAACACTTTCCAGTAACATAGTTCTGTGTTGTTTTGGAGTCACAACTTGGAATCATAGCTTTTGACTTGCTTTTTCAAACACTCACCCGCTCATCTCACTGCTCTAAAGTACAGTACTGGTAACGACTTATGACGCGCTCTCCAAAGTCAGGAAATGAACAGGAGCCTTCTAACCGTCGTCTGTGGCTTCTCCTCTTAGGACGTACTAGTCTTGCTGTGGGAGTGATTTTGCTAGCTGGAATTGCAGGTGGTGTTTGGTGGGCTAGGAACTATGTTTATAAAGATTTAGCACCATTGGTGGAGAACAATCTTCAGCAGTTGCTTGGAAGACCAGTAAAATTAGGGGCAGTTGAGCGATTTTCGCTTTCTAGTTTGAGATTCGGAGCGTTATCGGTACCAGCAACTCCCAATGATCCAGATAGAGTTGCAGCAAAAGCTGTGGATGTACAGTTTTCGCCTTTGCGGCTCCTTTTTAACCGGACATTGGCATTAAATGTTACTTTAGTTGAGCCTGATGTATATCTTGAACAAGATAAACAGGGACGCTGGGTAACAACTCAACTTAAGACGGGAGATGGAAAAGGTATTATCCAAACTGAGTTGCAGACAATACGGCTTCAGAATGGAGATGTGGTGTTGGTGCCAAATCCGACACCAAATAAACCCAAAGGTTCAGTTGCGTTAGATCAGGTAAATGGTACAGCGCGAATTCTGTCTCAAAATCAAGGAATTGGCTATGATCTCGGTGCTCAACCAACCACGGGAGGAACAGTCAAAATAGTTGGTGAGACACAACTGAAAACACTACAAACTAACGTCAAGCTGCAAGCGCAAAATCTGGAAGCAGCCAATGTTAGTCGATTAATTGAGCTACCAATTGCTTTGCAATCAGGTCGTGTAGATGCTGACTTAGGGGTTCAATTACAGCCAGATCAGCAAGAACCCAATAAGCAAGAAATTGCGATTAATGGAACGGCGATCGCCAATAAAGTCACTGCTCAAATTCAAAACGTTCCCCAAAAGTTTATCAATTCCATTGGCAAATTAACTTTCCAGGGTCAGACAGTTGGTATTGAAAGTCTAACTACAAACTATGGCACAGTTCCCGTTCTGGCAAATGGATCTCTCAATCTCCAAACAGGTTACAATATTTCCGCTCAGGTAAAGGCGGTTAGTGCCAAAAATCTTTTAGACACGCTGAATGTGAAATTGCCAGTTCCGGTTGCTGGAGAAGTACAATCAAAAATTCAGTTGCAAGGAGCAATTCAACAACCCATTCTCAGCGGAACTGCAAGCAACATCAAACCTGTTCAAGTTGACCGCGTTTTATTTAATGGTATTAGTACTGGCTTTCGGTTAAGCCTATCTAAAGCCGCATCTGGTATTACCGTTTCTAACCTGCAATTAATCCCAGCAGCAGGTGGGCAAATTACAGGGAACGGTCAAATTCAACTGGGATCTAAACCTCAACAAGGTGGAGTGAAGTTTAATCTGCAAGCCGAAGGTGTGTCAGCAGATGCACTTGCTAGTGCTTACGGCTTGACTCTCCCCACAAGTATTGGGAATGTGTCAGCCAAAGCCGAAGTTTCTGGTTCACCTGGAGGCGGTACACAGCCATTGACGCTTAACATATCTAGCGTTCAAGCAACACCACCAGCGGGAGGACAAATCACAGCAAACGGTCGAGTTCAACTTGTCCCCCAAGGTAACGTTGCGTTAAATGTTCAAGCTCAAGGTATACCAGCAAATGCGATCGCCCAAGGTTACGGCGTTTCAGTTCCCATCAACATTGGTGGTGTATCCGCTAACGCCACAGTCTCTGGAAGACTCGGTGCGCAACCTTTAACAGTCAATGTTGCAAGCGTGAAGGCGACTCCAGAAGTAGGAGGACAAATCACGGCAAACGGTCAAGTTCAGCTTGCACCCAAAGGTAGAGTTTCATTTAATGTGCAAGCTCAGAATTTACCAGGCGATGCTATTGCCAAAGCTTACAAGACTTCACCTCCGATTACAATTGGTAATGTATCGGCAAACGCCAGGATTTTTGGCTCACTTGGCAATTTGCAAACAGTCGCGCAGGTTTCAGCACCCACAGCCACGTATCCCACGAGTGGACAAGTTGTTGTCAATCAACAAGGTAATAGTGTTCTCTTCCAAGATGCTGTTGTCAAAGTGGCAGGCAGTACAATTAGAGGCAGGGGTCAACTTGCCCAAGGTCGCTGGCAAGCTTTTGTTAATGCCGATCAACTACAATTGAGTCGTTTTGCACAGGTACCACCCCAGCTTCAAGGGGGAGTCTTAAGCAGTCAGTTGAATTTGTCAGGAACCACTGCTTCGTTCCAACCGTCAACCATTCAAGCTTCAGGACAGGCAAGTCTGCGTAATGTGGCAGGAGGTACAGTTAACGTTAGGAATATTAGCCTTGATAATGGTCGCTGGCAAGCCCTTGCTAATGTTTCCCAAGTTCAACTCAACCGTTTCTCTCAACAACTGCAAGGACGACTCAATAGCAACTTGCAATTAGCAGGAACGACTGAATCTTTTGCGCTTTCAAATATTCGCGCCGCAGGACAAGTCGGTTTATCACAAGGGTTATCACTGCTTGCACAACCAATCACAGCACAAGTTCAGTGGAATGGACAACAGATTATTCTGCAAAACGCAACTTCCCCCGGACTGAGTGCTAACGGTGTTGTTGCAGTCCAAGTACCAGAAACTGGCACACCTCAAGTCAGTGGTTTTAATCTCAATGTGCAAGCACGCAATTATAACCTGCAAAAAGCGAGTTCCAATCTTCCTGGTAACATAGCGTTAGCGGGGCGACTTAATTTCACAGGACAAGTTACAGGTACGCCAACGACTCCTAATGCTGTGGGAAACATCCGGCTAGAGAATTTGAATGTCAGTGGTTTGGCGTTTGACCCGGTATTAGCTGGGAATGTAAAATATCAGGGCGGGCAAGGTGGACAACTGCAACTTGCAGGTAGACAAGACGAAATTGCAGTTAATATTGATGCAAACAATCGCCCAAGTTCATTTTTATTCCGACGTGATCAAGCAGTTGCCACTGGCAGAACTGAAGGAGAAAACTTGCTTGTCAACGTGCGAGATTTTCCTGTAGCTATTCTGAGTGGGTTTGTTCCTAATAATACGTTAAAACCTCTTGCAGGGCAAGCATCCGGCGATTTAGTCGTTAATCTCAATAACTATGCAGCTGCTGGAGAAGTGGCGATCGCCAAACCTGTCGTTGGTAGAGTCACAGCAGATGAATTTCGAGGTAACATTACTTATGCCGATGGTGCTGCTAGCTTAACGAATGGTCAATTGCGGATAGCAGAAAGCAGCATCGCCCTGAGTGGAAATGTGCAAACAGGGAACAACCCGCAATTTCAATTCCAAGCTAATTTTGACCAAACCAGAATCGACAGACTTTTACAAGCATTCAATGTCTTTGATTTTGGGGATTTTGGTGGAGGGTTGCAGGGTCCCGATTTGGCAGGAGCAGAGGTTCTTCAAACTCAGCCTCGGAGTTTGCCAGATACAGATTTGCTAACACAGCTAAAGTATTTCTCACAAATTGCAACCCGAGTCGTACAAGAACAAGCACAGCAAAAAGAACCAACGACTTTACCCACACTTGCAGAATTACAGGGTGCTCTTAGCGGAGGAATTGAAGTGGCTGGCTCATTAAAGTCAGGATTGAATGCCAGCTTTAATTTTCAGGGCAATAACTGGCAATGGGGTAACTACTCGATTAATGATGTCATAGCTAGAGGCACTTTTGCAAATGGTGTCGTGACACTGTTACCGTTGCGTGTAGATTTGAATCCAGGTTCGCTGGCATTTACAGGACAGTTAGGAACTGAACAACTGTCTGGACAGTTGCGTGTGGCAAGTTTACCTTTATCACTTCTACAGCCTTTTATAGAAAGATATCCAGTCGATGTCACAGGGAATGTGAATGCTGTCGCCACCCTAGGTGGTGATTTAAAAGACCCCAGAGCGATCGGTGAACTGACGCTGGTGGATGGTACTATCAACAAACAAGCAGTGCAGACTGGGCAAGTGAGTTTCAATTATAACAATGCTCGTCTGAATTTTGGCAGTACCGTGTTGGTGACTGGGACACAGCCTGTTCAGATTGCAGGTAGCGTACCTTTTGGGTTGCCTTTTGCTTCAGTTCAACCAGATAGCAATCAAATCAGCATCAACGCCAGAGTGCAGGATGAAGGCTTGGCGCTGTTAAACTTGTTTACCAATCAGCAAGTCACTTGGGTGAATGGTCAAGGGCAAGTGAATGTAGATGTTCAAGGGACTTTAAACCAGCCGATTATCAACGGAGTCGCCACAGTTAATAATGCAACTTTTCAGGCTCAAGCTTTACCTGACCCCTTGACAAATGTCACAGGAACACTCCAATTTAACGGCGATACGCTGACTGTCGAGAGCCTTCAAGGGCAATACAATAAGGGTGCAGTGAGTGCTGCGGGAGTCCTGCCCATTTTTGCACGTCAAGGAGCACGAGCCGAAGCCGCAACAAATCCCCTCACCGTATCGGTAAATAATTTGGATTTGAATGTTCAAGGGCTGTATCAAGGAGGTGTCAGCGGTGATGTCGTTATTGGTGGAACAGCGCTGTCGCCTGATATTGGTGGAACGATTCAGCTCAACGATGGTCAGGTGTTGATTGGACAATCCAATACAGCTGGTGCAAAACCATCAGGTACACAAAAGGACAGCGCAACAGATAACGCAACAACTATTTTCAGGGCACAACCAACAAATACGCAAGGAACTAGCACACCGGATGGCGCAACAACGACTTTCGGCGCACAACCAACAAATACGCAAGGAACTAGCACACCAGATGGCGCAACAACGACTTTCGGCTTAGAACAACCAGGTACACAAGATAACGCAGCGGCTACTGCGACTCGACCAAATTTACCTATAGAGTTTGATGGTTTAAGGCTGATTCTAGGTAACAATGTTCGTGTCTCCACTGCGCCCATACTCGGCGGCTTTGTACCAGGAGGCGAGTTGAGTCCGTCTCTACTCACCTTTGACGCAAAAGGCAATTTGACTATTAATGGTACGTTAGCGAAGCCTCTGCCCCAAGGAGTCATTCGTCTTACAGGAGGGCGAGTCAACTTATTTACAACTCAGTTTACCTTAGATCGGGGTTATGAACACACTGCGGAGTTTACTCCCAGTCGAGGACTCGACCCCGTCCTAGATGTCCGGCTTGTAACACTTGTACCGGAGGCAACAGGGGCAACAGCTAATCGCACTTTGAGATCTCCTTTTTCTAGCGAAATCAGTGATGTTTCTGCAACCAGCTTTGGTACTTTACGAACTGTTCGTGTTCAAGCCAGAGCAACAGGACCAGCCAGTCAATTAGCTGAGAATCTAGAACTGACGAGCGAACCTAGCCGCAGTAAGGCAGAAATTATTTCCCTGTTAGGCGGTTCTATTATTAATTCGCTGGGTCAATCAGACGCAACAACTGGACTTGTCACCCTCGCTGGTTCTACGATATTCGGTAGTTTGCAAGGAAGCATTACTGCGATAGGACAGGCGATCGGCTTTAGTGAATTTCGCATCTATCCTTCCCCCGTCACCACGCGAGCATCGAGGAACTCCGACCAAAGAGAGACGTCTTCAGTTCTCGGCTTAGCAGCAGAAGGTGTGTTTGACATTAGTAGGAATTTCTCTGTTTCCCTCTCGCGGGTTTTCTTGACCAATGAGCCTTTCAATTACAACGTCATATATAGAGTTAATGACGATCTTTTGGTGCGAGGCTCAACGAATTTAGCAGACGACAGCCGTCTACTATTTGAGTACGAGACACGATTTTAGTTGCTGTTGAGAACGAACTGTAACTTTTTCAACAACTCATCTGACGTGTAGGGCTTTGACATAAAGGTTTTGACACTATTACCAAGGAGTTGAGCCATCTTAGAGGTCACAAGTCCGCTAACAGCAATAATTTTAACCTGTGGGTTCATCCTTTTTAATACTTTGACGGTAGTTGAACCATCCATAGACGGCATCATCATATCAATTAACACAACACTAATTTTTTTCTGATGTTGCGTATACAGCGCCAGTGCCTCAATTCCATCCTTAGCAACTAAAACTTTGTAGCCATAGTTTTCCAACACTGTTTTAGTCACCTCACAAATTGAATCTTCGTCATCAACAACAAGAATCAATTCTCCAAATCCAATCGGTAATTTATGATCAGGTGTGACTAAACCATCTGTTTGAGTTGTCGGCGTTGCGGGTAAGTGCACCTGAAATTTTGTTCCCTTTCCGACTTCACTAACGACGTTGACAAAACCGCCGTGGCTTTTAACAATGCCCATGACTGTTGAAAGACCAAGACCTGTACCTTTGCCCACTTCTTTTGTTGTGAAAAATGGTTCAAAAATTCGCTCAATGATTTCTCTATTAATCCCAACTCCCGTATCAGATACTGTTATGACAACGTAGGGACCCACCTTAGCTTCAATATTCATTCGGGCATAATGACTATCAATCCAAAGATTTTTCGCAGAAATTTCCAGGATACCGCCATTAGGCATAGCATCACGAGCATTAATGCAGAGATTCATCAGAACTTGGTGCAGTTGAGTAGTATTGCTTGTGATAGTCCAAAGATTTTGCGCTGTTGCATCGGTGCGGACTTCAATGGCTTTGGGAAATGTCTGTTTAGTAATACGCTCAATTTCTGAGATTATATGCTCTACCTGTAGGGATGTACGCTCACCTTCAAGTCCGCGTGCGAATGACAGCACTTGTTTGACCAAAGTTGCTCCACGTTTTATATTTGTTGTAAGTATTGAAAGCCACTGCTGACTCTGCTCATCCAAAAGTTTTCTTTCTAAAAGTTGTACACTCAGCAGCATAGGTGTGAGCGCATTGTTGAGGTCATGAGCGATACCGCTTGCCAAGGTACCGATACTCTCTAAGCGCTGAACCCGGAGAAACTGAGCTTCGAGTTGTTTTTTCTCTGTAATGTCAGTGTTAACCGTAAGAATGGATTTCGGTTGCCCATCTTCATCGCGCACTAAAGTCCATCGGCTAGCAACGATAATTTTCTTGCCTTCTTTTGTAAGTTGATGTAACTCACCCTGCCAAGAGCCACTTTCAGCTAAACTTGTCTGAATGTTAGGCAGTTGAGATAAGCTTTCCTGTTGATATAAAAGCTCATTGACATTTTTGCTGAGCACTTCTTGTGCCTTCCATCCGTACAGACGTTCAGCCCCTTGGTTCCAAAATCGGATTTGGTGATCCAAGTGTCGTACAATAATTGCATCTGCCGTGATATCAAGCAGCTCCGCTTGTTCGCGGATTTTCTGTTCTGCTTGCTTGCGTTCTGTCATATCGAGGACAAAACCAACCATGCTCTTTTGAGACTCTTCCAGAAGCGCACCACCAATCACAACAGGAAGACGGCTACCATCTTTGCGAATGAACTCCTTCTCGAAAGGAGTACAAACTCCAGAACAGGCTAATTCTGTGATCGCCCTTTCATCCAAACTGCTATATTCTGCTGGAGTCATTTTATCCCAATACAATTTTCCTTTTAGCAGTTCTTCCCGTTCATATCCCACCATCTGCAAAAAGGCATCGTTGGCTTCTGTAATTTTGCCGTTCAACTCTGTCAAAATAATCCCAATAATATTAGATTCAACCAAGCGTCTAAAGCGGGCTTCACTTTCTTGAAGCGCTTGAAAAGCTTGCTCACGCTCTTCTTCTGCTCGTTTACGCTCGGTGATATCAATAACAAAGCCAGCCATCTGAGCAACATTGCCTGCACTGTCTAAAAAAAAGTACCCTTTGTCCTCAACTGTGATATAATTGCCATCTTGGCGACAAAGACGGTATGACAAATGAAATGGCTTTTTTGTAGATAAAAGGCGGTTATTCTCTTGCTGAAAGGGGTTTCTATCTTCAGGGTGAATGAGTTCTAACCACTGGTTTAAACCTCCTGACATCTCCTCTGGGGAGTAGCCTAATATCCGCTCTAAGTTGCCGCCATAGGTGACATCATTGGTATAAGGATTCCAGTCGTAGATTATCTGACCACTTGCCTGAATGAGTGCTTCATAGCGATTTTTCCAGTTGGCTAATTCATCTTTTTGGCATTGCAGTTCTTCCTCTATTTGCTTACGCTCAGAAACTTCCACCTCCAAACGCTGATTTTGCTCTGTGAGTCTTTTCGTTAGGTTTTGCAGGCGCAGGTGGATGTTTACCCGAGCTAAAACTTCTTCATGCTCTAACGGCTTGGTGATATAGTCAACTGCCCCAAGTTTTAATCCTTTAACTTTATCCACCTTATCGCTTAGGGCAGTCAAGAAAATGACAGGAATATCTTGAGTGATTTCATTCGTTTTCAAGCGACGGCAAGTTTCAAAACCGTCCATTTCCGGCATGAGTACATCTAACAAGATAAGATCAGGTGGGGCGTATTCCGCCATTTCAATCGCACTTTCCCCATCTTCAGCCACCACAACATTCAAGCCTGAATCTTCTAAAAAATCAAACAGCATTTGTAAATTGGTGGGAGTGTCATCGACGATTAAGATGACACCTTTTTCATGATTATTAAAACTCATTCAAACCTCTTAATCTTTTCAAGTCTTAATATTTTTTAAATATTGCCGAATTTGTTTTCCTTTAAAACTTTTAGCAAGTTGACGCAGATGCGTGGCAAACGGCACCCATTGCTTATCCAACTCCTCCAGTCTTGTGGCTTCCTGAATAATGCCTTTGAGGTCGCCCCTCATCGCCAAATCAAGTAAGGTAGCCACTTGCTGTGCAGGTGGAACTACAAGAGAGTCCTGAGTACTCAGTCCTGAGTACTCACTACTGAGTTGTACTTTGGTGTCTATCTCTTCATAAACCCATTCCAACCCCAAGTGAACCCGTACTTTTTCCAAAAGGTCTGCTTCCCGGACTGGTTTGGGGAGGAAACCGTCGCAACCAACTTTCCGGCTTTGTTGATGGTCGAAATCAAAAACGCTCGCCGAGATGGCAATCACCACAACCCCTTCCAACTCCGGCATCATCCTGAGGCGACGGGTCGCTTCAAAGCCATCCATCACGGGCATCACCAAGTCCATTAAAATGATATCTGGCTGAAATTGATGAGCTTTGTTTAAACCGTCTAAACCGTCAGTCGCTTCTAAAACTTCAAACCCCAAAGGCTCTAGCATATTAACCAACACAGAACGATTTGCCCACTTGTCGTCTACTACCAAAATTTTCCGCTTCAAGCCTTTGAAACCAATGATATTGTTTTCCGAAATATCAGCAACATCAATCCATTCAACTTCAGGTAAATCTAAATCCAACCAAAAAACACTTCCTTTCCCTAGTGTACTTTCTACTTTCAGTTCCCCGCCCATCAATTCAGCTAATTCACGGCTAATTGTCAGTCCCAATCCTGTTCCTTCAGTCTCGCGGATTTTCTCACCCGCCTGTTGGAATGGTAAAAAGATTTCTTCTAATTTCTCCTGAGCAATGCCAATGCCTGTATCTTCTACCTGAAAGCGGAATTTTTCTTGATGATAGCCAACTTTGAAAGTAATGTAGCCTTGTTCTGTAAACTTAACTGCATTTCCAAGTAAGTTAATTAAAACTTGCCGCAACCGCTTTTCATCTGCTCGGACGGCTTTGGGAATCGGTGTTAAAGTTTCGTAAATTAATTCTATACCTTTTTGTTCAGCACGAATGCGGCAGATTTCCGCAATAGCTTCTAGAAATTCCGGAAAATGAAAATTTTTCGCATAAAGTTCCATTTTCCGAGCCTCAATTTTTGAGATGTCTAAAACATCATTAATCAGATTGAGCAAGTGTTCACCGCATTGATGAATAATGTTCAGACCATTCTTTTGCTGGTCTGTGATAGTTTTGCCTTTTTTGAGGATTTGAGCATAACCCAAAATCCCGTTAAGCGGAGTGCGGAGTTCGTGGCTCATGTTAGCCAAAAATTGGCTTTTGGCTCGGTCGAGTTCCGCTAAAGCTTCAGCGCGTTTGCGTTCCATCTCCAAGGCGCGAGTGTTGGCAACTGCTGTTGCTATCTGCCCTGCAACCAAGCTTAAAAATCTGCTATAGGTATCGTTAAGAGCACGTCGAGGGCTAATACCAACGACTAAAAGACCAGTAGGCAGTGTAACACCAGGTTGTGCTACTGGCAAGACAAGTGCTACAAAGGGCGATTCTGGCCAAGGACCACCTGGCAAAGCACCAAATTGAGCTACCAAATTGTCTACTTGTACGGTTTGTCCGGTGCGTGCCACTCGTGCTAAAGGCCAAGATCCAGGTTTGTCTTCGGCACTTAGGTCAATAACTCGAGGGCTAGCAGGTGTATCAGGTTCCAGCCCCGTTGTTCCTGCCAAATGCGCTTGTCTCCTACTCTCATCTAACAGATAAAGTAGAGCAAAGGGAATATCAGCAGCGTTCTGACTTAAAGTTTCAGTCGCAATTCTACAAGCTTCTTGGGTCACTTGCGCCGTAGCGGTATTAATTCCCAAATCGTGCAGCGTCCGTAGGCGTCGTTCATCTAAGACGCGTTCTGTGGTTTCGGTAACAGCCTGGAAAATGCCGACGACCTGACCCGACTCATCACGGATGGGGCTGTGGGAGAACGTGAAGTACGTCTCCTCGATATACCCGTTGCGGTTCGGCAGAATTAACTGGTTTTCATACCAAGTGCCTTCACCCGACAAAACCCGCTCGAACATCGGAGTCAGGACATCCCAGATTTCTGTCCACCAAGGATACGCAGGCTGTCCTAGTGCCCCAGGATGCTTGAGGTCACCGAGGATAGGGCGGAAGCCGTCGTTGTAGAACTGAACCAACTCTGGTCCCCAATGAATCAGCATCGGGAAGCGCGAAGCTAGGAGGATACTCACCGCAGTACGCAAGCTTTGGGGCCAACTACTGACAGGACCCAATAGGGTTTTTGACCAATCGAGCGATCGCATCAGCGCTCCCATCTCCCCACCCCCAGCCAAACAGTCTTCGGGTTTAGCCGTCTTCACCTCACCAATCACGAGTTCTCCTCCTGTTTGACGTATGCGAATAACATTAACAAGAAAGAACTCAGAACTCAGAACTCAGAACTCAGAGAACCCCCGTTCTCTAGGACTGGGTGGCAGTTTTGGGGGTTTAAATCCCCCACCAAGTCAAAGATTTGGTGGTCTTCAATTAGTAGCGGGTCTGAATCCTTTACTAATTGCATTCTGAGTTCCTAGCTGCGGAATTCTGTATTCTTCTTCAATTTCTTTCAAATGTCTTGCTTATATACTAATTACGTAATTCAACTTAAAATTACGTAATTTTGAGTAAACTAACCTAAAGTAACTCCTCATAGTTATAACTATGGCTTCTTGAGAATAGAATGGCTAGCAAGCAATCAGCTTGATGAGTGCCAAAGTCAGCGTAGCGAAATGGAAAAAGCGTACAAGCTAGGTCAAAATCCTTTTTCTATCTACCTTTGGTCAACTAACTAATATCAGAAACATGACGAGCGGAAACTTGGTTTTAGTAAAAGTTTTGAGGGAATTTGAACAACGAATCATCTTACTCCACTTTACCCCTCAAATAAGGTTTCAAAACTTAATGGCAGAAGTTCTTAATGTACAAGATTCTTAATATACAAGATTCCTTTATTTGCATTGAATTGATGCAAAAACTGCAAGTGAATCCTTCTCATAAGAAACCATCTGTGCTAAGGATTTCATAAAAGAGAAATTATATGATGTCCGGCAAATTACCGATAATTACAGAACCCCACCCCTAACCCATTGGTGTCAACAATCGCGTTCAAACCTTTATCCCACGTTGATTTACCCCACCCCTTAATCCCCTCCCCTTGTTAAGGGGAGGGGAGGTTTTGGCGCTCTTACAAACCGGGGTGGGGTGAAGCGAGAATCGCGGGCAAATATAAGGGCATGAGGCAACGTAATTACAAGGTTCTTGCCTTAGACACGTATCCCCCTAACCCCTCCCCCTCCGGGTATGCCTTCGGCACGTCTATGTCCTGAGCCCTTCGGGCACGGCTTGAGGCCGAACGGACACGCTACGCGAACGACGAACGCCAGTCGCCTAGGTTGGGAAACCCGCCTGCAGCGCGCTTACTCCCCGCAAGCAGGGAGGGAAACTTCAGCCTAAGTACACGTCACCGTAAAAAGGGGTCGGAAATCAAAATTTTCATGACCCTGGACAAAGTTCATTCAAACAGCGAATTCCGTACCTCATTTATGGTGGGCTGTACTAAGGGAGGTTGCACGGTACAGACGCTCTCGTCCCTCACCGTAGGGACGAGAGCGAGGATCATTACGCAACCACTAATTCAGACTCACTTTCTGATGGCGCACCATCTTGTACCAACGAAGGTCTGTTATCATTGCGTTGCAACATATTACCTGCGAATGCTAACAAGGCGTTGGTCTTACGAGTGCGCCACTCATCCACGAGTTTTTGCACTTGGATTGCAGACATCCGCCGTGTCATGGCTTCATAAAGATAGGCAGCATGACCAGTTTCATCCTGGGCAATGCTCAACATCCCCAGTTTAAGGTTACGAGCAATTGCGTCATCTTCAGGTAACACGTTTGCCATGCGGGCAAAGTCTTTGCTAGCATCCAACTCTAGGATGTAGGTGCTAGCCATAAACACATCCCAATCAATATTCTCAGGTTTGAGCTGTTCTTGAGAGTAGCCTTCAAAGAATGCAGCAAAGAAGGGGCTGCGCCGTTCTTGAGTTTTATTTTCCTCCGGATTCTTAGGCAAACTTTTAAAATCTACAACTGTTTTATTAAGTTGTTTTAAGGCATGAGCAAAAATTTGACCATGCTTGGTTTCATCTGATGCGTGTTTTGCCAGTTTTTCTGCTAGCCATGTGTCGCCTTCTGCGGCAGCGCGATCGCTCAGTTTAGTGAGAAATGGAACTGAGCCAGACTCTGCCAACTGGAAGCCTGCAAGAACGTTGGGGCGGGTTTTGAGGTCGCGGATTTGCAAGGCATAAAAATAAGCCATAGCACCAGAACCAACTAAGTGCATGACATAAGTCAAGAAGTTCATGAGTAACTCGTGCTTATTGTGAGGAAGTTACATTCCTTATACTAATCCTCATTTTCGGTTTGGATTACTTATTTTTGGAGGATAGATTTGGCGAGATTAGGTTTGCATTCACCATAGAGTAGGGGCAGTGAGCTTTGCTCACCGGGTACGCTACACTGATAGCAATCAATCCCTAGGGGATGGGAACCATGACGAAAATCTCTAATTTTGAAAAGGTATCGGTTAGTCCAGAACTTCTGAAAGGTCTGCAAGGTTTCGTTGCCTTTATCGATGACGGAACAGATGTCGAGGCAATTTTTGATATTGCTGCTGCGTTAGCCAACCATGAAGTTTCTGCTGCTGCGATTACCTATCTCAAGTCCCATCCTGAAATTGCTCAACTTTTTAAAGAACAATATATTGCACCGACTCCCAATCTAGAAGCGTTACTCAAGCTGCCTGAAGATTCGTTAGGCTTTGCCTATGCCTCTCACATGCGAGCAGCCAACCTTGATCCAGAGTTTTATCGCAAAGTCGAGCTTCAAGATGACGCAAGCTATTTAACTCTGCGTATGCGACAAACCCATGATATTTGGCATACCGTTACAGGATTTGGCACCGATTCTGTTGGGGAAATTGGGTTGTTAGCATTTCAGATCGCACAAAATCGCTCTCCGTTTGCAGTGATGTTGATTGCCGCAATAACCCTAAGTATGATCAAGATGAATAGCGATTTAAACCCGCTTGTACGTGTCCTTCAGCAGGGCTACGATTTGGGGTATCAGGCAAAACCCTTTCTGGCGCAGAAGTGGGAAGAGGCTTGGTCTAAGCCGCTACCAGACTGGCGTAAGGAGTTAAATGTCACTCCTCCAAGATAAAGCCTGATCACAAGATGGCAGAGAATGGTAGGGCAATCGGCTTTGAGGCAGGAGTTTGAGGGCAGGTATCCCTCTTTCTCTGGACTCACCATTCTCAACAAGAGCCTCTGGCTCTAATATCTCGTTACCAGGTTCAACCTGGTAACGAGGGTTTGGAGGCTGAGCCGACTCACTGTTGCAACTCTTGCAAGATCTCAGTAGTAAGACCTGGTGATACATTAGAAAGCCAAGTGGTGATATAGCGCTGCTATGTAGCTCTTGGTATCATGAAAGTAACTGGCATCCCTATTCAGTAGCTTTCCATAATGCTGTGTTTAAGATCATTTCAAAGAGCTTATTTATTTGACGACTTTGAAATTGAAATCAAAGAAGAAATTTTCAGTAAATACAAGTATGCTTTGGCATATATTGGTGTAGATTTTGAGAGAGAAGATGTCCAAGAAGCTCTCCTCAACTGTATTGAGGGCTTTGAAGATGCCATATGTGCCACTATCGCTTACTGGTACTGGCTAACAGAAAATTCTCAACCTTTCTATGCAAATGCTTGTCTCATTCAAGCGATAGGTCAACGTTGGAACTCCAGGTATTGGAAAGACGAATACTTAGACAACCCTAATTTTAAAAGCCCAAGCCTTGCATGGTGGGAACAAGCAGGAAAAGTGTGGGGTCAGGATTTCAGAAATCAAATTATTGCTGATGTCAACGAAGATTATATCTTGTTCCGAACAGGCAAGAGAATAGCTTTTTCTGTAGCTACAAGATGGGGCTGGGAAAGGTTGAAGGAATATGCGCTCACGCAACAACTAGAAGCAGAGGAAAAATACCGTCAACGGCAAAGATTTTAACAGTTACCAGTTATCAAGTACAGTCCGAGTTATCAGTTTTATCGTTGGGGGAAACACCACACCAATTGGACCGAAAGCGTTGGTGCGCTGTAACACCACACCAGCTCGGTGGCGTCACTGCGGCTGGTACTGTTCACTGTTTTAATGAACGATTTCTGAAAAGCCCTACAGACTCGAAGTCTGGGGCTATACAAACGAAACCCACCTTCGTAGGCTAAAATGCTTGCAGGCTGCGGAGGCACACCAGTGTTTGTATGATTCTCGATAGCCCCACTCTTCTTTCTAGAGTAAGGCATTTTGGCGAAGGTCTTTTAAGAAGAATGCAGAACACAGAACACAGTAATCAGAATATCCAAAACGAGTGAATCCGGGGGATTTAAGTGCGAAAAACTTTCGCGTGTCTCCGCATGTTGTTGACCGGGGCTTTATACCAATACGAGCGCAACCTTAACTCTTGGTTCGCGACGAGAAAACGCGTTTAATATTCTGATTTCTGAGTTCTGATTCCTGAGTTCTTTGTTGGTCAAAGAAACCAGGTTTGTCGGCTACACTCTTGCAGCAGGTAAAGCTAACCTTGCAGGCTGCTCTAAGGTGGTATCTTCAGCGCTATACACTTGTTCTGATGCCAACAGTTGCCGAATGAACCTGGCTACAGCTTTCTGCGCCAACTGGTTGGCGACTTGTTGACCTAAACGCTGTACCCCTGGGTTGAACAACAACTGAGCAAGTTGAGGTGCAAGTCGCGCTGGGTCAAAACCACGGGTTTCTTGGAGAATATTCAAAATCCGTTTGATATGATCCAAGGTTTGTTGTTGTTCGATGGAAGCAGCAGGAGTTTCATTGACTGTTGTGATCCCAACTCTTTCTCGCAGCAGGTATGTAAAGTTATGCAAAACATTTCTACCTAAAGCATCGACTCCTTTGACAACTTCGTCCACGAGTTTGTCACGAATGAAAGCACCGCGTTCGGAAGACAGAAAGTCTATCCCCTGATTCAGTACCAAGTCAAAGTCATAGTCTTGACTATTACGAGCATTACGTAACAAGTTTTCTAAACGGTTCCAGCGGAATGTACCTTCTTTAAACAGCAAATCCCGCAACGATGATCTTAATTCCGGCGCTTGGTCGGTTAACAAACGTTTGGCAACGTAGGGATAAGCTTCGCTGAGGACTTTGAAGTTGGGGTCAATATTAATGGCGATGCCTTCCAATGTCACCAGCGAACGGATAATCAAGGCGTAGTAGGCTGGAACGCGGAAAGGATACTCATACATCAACGCCGATAGATCATCGGTAATACTTTTGATGTTCAACTCGGCAACACTGGCTCCCAAGGCGTTACCAAACACTCTAGCAAACGCTGGAATGATCGGTGTCAAGTCGGTGTCTGGTGTCAAAAATTCCAGCTTGACGTAATCACGACCTAAACCTTCAAAGTCGCGGTTCACCAAGTGAACGATCGCCTCCAGCAAACCATAGCGCTGCTGTGGCTTAATCTCGCTCATCATCCCAAAGTCGAGATAAGCCAATTGACCATCAACTGTGGCTAACAAATTACCTGGGTGAGGATCAGCGTGGAAAAATCCATGTTCCAGCAACTGGCGCAGCGAACACTGTACACCTACTTCAATTAAATAACGAGCATTTATACCGAGAGCGCGAAGTTCTTCTGTTTGGGTTAATTTAACACCATTAATCCACTCCATCGTCAAAACGCGACGATTGGTGTATTCCCAGTATATTTTCGGTACATAAACGTCTTTCATGTGACCATAAAGCTGGAAAAATCGCTCAGCGTTTTCTCCCTCATGAATATAGTCCATCTCTTCAAAGATGCGATCGCCTAATTCATCGAGGATACCAACAAGGTCACTCCGCACCCGTTTGATATTTCTTTGCGCCAATTTAGCCAGTCGGCGCAGGATATACAAATCAATTGTGATGCGTTCTCTTAAGTCCGGACGTTGGACTTTCACAGCGACTTCTTCACCAGTTTTCAGCTTACCTTTATAAACTTGACCCAAGGAAGCAGCTGCAATTGGTTCCCGAGACAGTTCAAGATAAACCTCCTCTGGAGAAGCACCCAGTTCTTCTTCAATAAACCGATAAGCAATTTCGTTGGGAAAAGGTGGTAATTTGTCTTGCAGTTGAGTGAGTTCCTCCAGATACACAGGAGGAACCAGATCCGGTCGGGTGGACAAAGCTTGTCCAATTTTGATGTAAGCAGGTCCCAGGCTTGTCAGCAGTTCTCGCAGCTTAACTGCTCGCCGTCGGTCATTTTTGACGACGACTCCCCGCTGGCTATCCCACCACAACCCCAAAGCAAAGGTCAACGTTGATGTTAAAACTGTAACAATACGTCCGAAAACCTGTAGGGGTCTTTTTTTGTAATGCGCCGAAATCTCCTGGGGATTGTAATGTATTGTTTCACCAGTGTTTGTAGTTAATAGCACCTCGCGAGTCTGAGTTTCCTCTGAAGTTGGTAAGCTGACAACTTTGATAGCACTATTTTCAAGCACCAGTTCACTATTGGACAGTTCATCTCGACGAAAATCCTTCGCGTGACTGTCCTCAACGGATAGTTGACGTAAATTGGAACCGCCACTTATGCGGCTGTCTTCCTTCATTAATTGGGAAGTAGGGGGAACTGTCTTAGCATTCATGTAGCTCTACCACCGCATCGGATTTATATGTAAAGTATTGTAACAATTTATGATGCATACGTGTAAATCCTTGTAGGGATAGGGTATGGAGACAGGGGATAGATAATATGGTAGAAATTCATAAAGAAGAACTCACAACTGAACGAGTGAGTTCACCTTGAAGATTGAGATGAGTTATGAGTTTGATATTTAGGTCTTTATGGGCAAAACCAAAACTCAAAATTTTTCTTGAGTGAAAATTAATCCCCCTAGAGGTGGAGTAATTCTGATGAGTTGGTGCGTTTTGCATTCTGACTCCTTTGATAACCTATTCCCTAATCAAGAAACTCTATCCTCAGCACCATATATATCAAACTCGAACTAAACTAAATTTGGTACACTCAAGAAGTCTTACTAGTCCAATGGTATGAGGTATTGCTAATTGCTTAAAGTTCATTCCTAGTGTCCCATAAATGAAAAGAATCCGGCGTCTGCCCTCACGGAGAATTTGGCTGAATGTTGTCTGTATTGCAAATAGAAAACTTTGCTCTTATTGACCATCTAGAATTGGAATTTGGCGCTGGGCTTAATGTATTAACAGGGGAAACCGGCGCGGGAAAGTCCATTATCTTAGATGCGATTGATGCTGTATTGGGCGGTAAAGTCTCCAGTCGAGTGATTCGCACTGGTACAAATCGGGCGATGGTAGAAGCCACTTTCACTTCTAACTCAGGATTAGCGGCTTGGTTGAGCGAACAGGAAATAGATTTAATAGAAGATAGTGTGATCATCAGCCGAGAAATCGCAGCCACCTCAAGTAATATTCGCTCTCGTTCGCGGGTGAATGGAGTGTTGGTTAATCGACAAATTATGTCAGGATTGAGGGAACGCCTGGTGGAAATCACCGCCCAAGGGCAAACTGTACAAGTGGGACAGTCTGCTCAAGTGCGTGAGTGGTTAGATATTTATGGTGGCGAGTCCCAGATGCAGCAGCGTCAAGTTGTCAGCTCTGTTTTTGGTGCTTATCAACAAGCGCGTACAGCATTAGAAAAACGCCGGATATCAGAACGCGATCGCCTGCAACAACTTGACTTACTGACGTATCAAGTGCAGGAACTCAAAACAGCAAACCTCAGCGAACCCGATGAATTAGAAAAGCTTTTGCAAGAACGGGAACGCCTCAATCATGTCGTCGAGCTGCAACAGATGAGTTACAAAGTTTATCAGGCTTTGTACCAAAATGATGGCGAAACTCCAGCAGCAGCAGACTTACTGGGAGACAGTGAGGAGATATTCAGTGACATGGTAGAATACGATACCCAACTGCAACCGCTGTTGGATATGGTAAGAGATGCTCAAGCAACTTTGGCAGAAGTCGCACGCCAGATAAATGCCTATGGAGAAGGTTTGGAAGCAGATCCCCAACGCTTAGAGGAAGTAGAAGAGCGTATTCAGGAATTAAAGCAAATTTGTCGCAAGTATGGTCCAACACTCGCAGATGCTCTTGCCCACTACCAGCGCATTCAGGGAGAGTTAGCCCAGCTTGATGATAGCGAACAATCTATTGAAAGTTTAGAACAACAAGAAAATCTTTGTTTGGAAAAGTTGACTCAAGCTTGTCAGGAGTTAACTCAGTTGCGGCGCACCACAGCGACTGCTTTAGAAGCAAAACTCCTCAGAGAACTGAAACCTTTGGCAATGGAAAAGGTAAAGTTTCAAGTCGAGATTGTACCAACTTCCCCAACCGCAGCGGGAGCAGACAAAATTACCTTTTTGTTTAGTCCCAACCCAGGAGAACCACTACAACCTTTGACAGCAATTGCTTCTGGCGGTGAGATGAGCCGCTTTTTACTAGCGCTGAAAGCTTGTTTTTCCCAAGCTGATGCTGAAACGACACTCGTGTTTGATGAAATTGATGTTGGGGTTTCCGGACGCGTAGCGCAGGCGATCGCCGAAAAATTGCATCAGTTGGGTCAAATTTCCCAAGTATTATGTGTCACACACCAACCTCTGGTTGCAGCAATGGCAGACCGACATTTCCGGGTCGATAAGCAAGTGATCACTTCAGACACAGGTAATAAAACAAACAACGGGCATCCTGAGCAGCGTACTGTTGTCCGAGTCACATCCTTGGATAATTTAACTAAGCGCCGAGAAGAATTGGCACAGTTAGCTGGTGGGAAGTCGGCGCAGGAGGCGATCGCTTTTGCTGATTCGTTGTTGACGCAAGCAGCTAACCATCGACGACAAAGTTGAATTATAGCGGTTCTCGTTTGGATACAGTACGCGGTAGGGGCATGACACATTGCTCATTGGTGTCTAAGGCAAGAACTTTGTCATTACGTTACATCATGGCTTTGTGCTTGCCCACAATTTTCGCTTCACCCCACCCTGGTTTTGTCTTAACGTGACTTTAACCCGACACAGCTATAACTTGAAGAGGACACGGAGACAAGGGGACGCGGTGACGCGGGGAAACCCCACGGATAAATCCGGGGGATTCAGGCTGCGGTTGAATTTCTTTTTTCTCTCGCGTTTAAATTCGCTTTCTTGCAACCATTCGCTCCGAGCGGAAGACACAGGCTCCTCTCCGCGTCGCCGTGTCTCCCATTCTCCGCGTCTTTTTAGGTCAAGCGTTACTACAGCGAATTTGCTACCCTCTAGTCAAGAAATGCACTAGAAATCTCTAACGGCTGACAAAATCGGTTATCAAGCCGATTTTTTCCATTTCACGTTAAAGGCTTATTTGGGGTAATTAAGCTAGTAGTCCACCACAGCAACGCGTGCAGGGTACAAAGATTCTCCGCGTCCCCCTTCGGGTATGCCTTCGGCACGCCAAGGGCGAACGCAGTCGCCTAGGTCGGGAAACCCTCCTGCAGCGCTGTCTCACCGTGTCTCGCTGTCTCCGTGTCAGCCTTCACCCGTCAATTTTGCTTTGGTCGAGTACTAGTGGCATTTCAAAAGTCAGTAATAAATCAGTAGTAAAAAAAATTAAGGCTTAAATATCTCTCGTCTATCCTAAGTCATCGCTGCGGTTTGATGGAATTAAGCAGAATTAAACGAACCGAGTAGCAAGACAAGCATCTGAATTCAAGTTTGAGGCTCGATAAGTTTAATTTGACCTAACTGTTCATCAAACATCGGAGGAAACTAGGCGATGAAGCGGAACATTATTATCAGCATCGAAGCAGATGGCATTGCAGATACAACCGGAAATGCCTTCCCTACACCAGATACATCAATAACTGAAACATCAAAGTCAGTTTCTCTAGATTCAGAACTGACAACACAAAATCAAGAAAGTCCAGATGAGCCTATCACTAATCTGGGAACGCCTCTGCAAACAGATCGCTGGATTTACCGGATTGTAGTTAGCGCACTGGCATTAACTATAGTGTCTTGTATTGGTAGTGCGGTTTGGTTGCAATCACAGGATAAAGAAATTCCTGAAATTCTCACTGGATTAGGGACGGGAGCGTTGGGTGGTTTGGCAGGGCTTTTAGCGCCGACTCTATCAAAACATTAGTAGAGGTGGCAAGAAAATTTGAACACTTCTCAAACGGCGTTTTGATTCAACAGAACCACTAAAGTGCCAATATAAAAAGTGAACCCACCTTGATTGTTGGGTTTGCTTTTGCAATAAACCACTACTGTCAAAACGCCCTTTAATTAGGTTGGTTTTGCGTGGATAACAATTCTGCAATCAACGTCATTAATTCATCTGGCATTACTGGTTTTGTGATGTATTTTTGAAAACCTGCTGCCAACATCTTATGTTCAGTTGTGCTTCCAGCATAATCAGTAAGGGCTATCGCTGGAATTTGACCTCCTTGCTGCGGTGACATTGCCCTAATTTGACGAATTAGGTTATAACCATCCACTTCTGGCATTGCTATATCACTTAGTAATATATTTGGCTGAGATTGCGGCATTAATGTTAGAGCTTCAGTCGCTGATGCTGCAATTGTTACGCTTGCTCCATGCTCTTGAAGTACAAAACTGAGAAATTCCCGCACGTCGGTATCATCATCAACTATTAAAATTTTGACATCCTTTAAATTGGCAGCAGGCTGGGACTGAGAGTTGTCTCTAGGCAATTGCTGGGGAGCTGACAACAGTGGTAGTCGGATAGTAAAAGTTGCTCCTTGTCCGACTCCCGGACTTGCAGCATAAATGCTTCCTCCATGCATTTCCACTAGATAACGTACAATTGCCAATCCCAGCCCCAATCCACTAAATTTTCTAGTTGTACTGCTATCTGCTTGACGAAAACGGTCAAATATGTGCGGTAAAAAGTCCAGGCTAATGCCCATACCTGTGTCGCTAACTTGAATTTCTGCATAGGAAGTAACCTGCTTTAAGGTCACTCCTATCCGTCCACCGTTGGGTGTAAACTTAACGGCGTTACTAAGTAACTCCTCTACAACTTGCTGTAAGCGGTTGAAATCACCTGAAATTTGACCAACACTAAAGTTAAGCTGTGTTTGAATTTGTATGGATTTAGCTTCCGCTTCCAAGTGCATTGTTTCCACAGATGCCTCAATCACTGTTGCTAAATCTACAGGACTTATGTCCAGTCTTAGCTTACCTAGGGAAATGCGGGAAACATCTAGCAAGTCTTGAATTAGCTGCACTAGCATCCGAGCATTACGATCAATGGCGTCCAAAGCCCTAGTAGCAGCAGCTTCATCAAGTTTACGAGACTTCAACAGCTTTGCCCACCCCAAAATTGGATTGAGTGGCGTTCGCAGTTCGTGGAAAAGAACGGCAAGAAATTCGTCTTTCATACGGTTGGCTTTTTCGGCTTCCCCACGAGCAACTTGCTCAAGTATAAGTAGGCGTTCACGTTCCGCTTCCAATTCCCTTAAATGGATCAGTTCAGCCTCTTGACTGGCTCGTTCAGCTTCTGAACTCGCTGTTAAAAACTGATAATCGCGGTCGCTCAAGCTTTTATTTTCTGCCCAAGCAGAGGCATCTATCAACGCCTTTCCGCGCAACAGCAGCGACTCATCCTTACAACCGGAATCGAACCACTCTATCAAAGCCATAGAATATGGTCGTAATTTGCTTAATTCTTGCTCAACCCAATTTCGATTGAAAACAGACTTGTAAATGCGATTATATACTTTTAAACTTCCTTGCTGTTTCACCACCAACCCGGATAACCGTAATTCTATTTGTTCCTGACTGTCATTTCTTATTACTTCCCCTTTCTCCAAAATTTCTTGATAAAGTCCCAACAGCCTTCCCGCACGCTGCTGATTACTGATAATGCGATCGCGCATCGTCCGCAAATGCTCTGGCTCATCCTGTGATTCCCAATTGTGGATGATTTGATGTTTTACAACACTTGCCACCCATCTTTTCTCTGAAAATTTGGAACTTTGTATTTTAAATGTTGGATTAGCTGGAAATTTTTCACAGTCCAGAAGCAGAAGTTGACATAGTTTTTGAGTGAGAAACGGTTGTCCACCCGTCCAATGCAAAACTTCTTTTAAAACAGCTTGGGGATTACTCACTTTCCCGGTCAACCCTTGCGCTAAAGGCATCACTTTCTCTAATTCAAACCCAGTGAGTTCAATTGCTCGACCAATATTAAAAGGTGTGCGAGTTTTATCACTTATTAAATCTGAAGGTGTTGCTACTCCCAATAGGGCAAAGGTCAAACGATTGTATTCTGGTTTTTCTGTACGACTGTTGTAAACAGCACGAATGGAAGCAAAAAAATCATCTTTAAAATTGATATTTAAGAGACTGTCAATTTCATCGATAAATATTACTATCTGCTGGGGAGTATATCGCAGCAGCACCTCTTCTAAAAATTCTCCCCAGCACTGCACTAAAGGAATATAATCTCTTTCCCGCAACCAAGAACGCAAGTTAATCTTATCTGTTAGTTCAAAGCGATTAACCAAATTTGCCATTAAGCCGCCGTACCACTGTTGCATGGTTACATTTTGAGTGCCAATAGCTGTAATATCAATAGAAGCACAGGCAACACCTTCTTTTTGCAGCCTTTGCATTACTTGCACCTTTAGAGAAGACTTTCCCATCTGGCGGGAGTTTAATACATAACAAAACTCTCCCGCTTTCAGGGCATTGTAAAGTTCTTCATCTGCTTTCCGCTGGACGTAAGTTTGGGCATTAACAGGTAAACTGCCCCCAACTTGATAAATTGAACAGGGTTCGACATTCATAATCAAATCCCGTTAATTGACTGTCATTAGTATCGCAGGCTGCTGTCTTTGTAGCATAACGTACATTACTTGTTTATTTTGATGGCGTACGGTTGGTTGCGGCTGTACCTAAGCATCGTATGAACTAACTTGAAAGCAATAGTCAAAATACTGACGGTACAAATTGCACGCAATTTTTACCTCATTTCCCACTTGCTGTACTAATCCCAAGCGATACAATTTATACCCCTGTATTGGTTCTAGTTGCACTGTTCCCGATGTCATGACAACTTTTTTTAGTGCCTCCACTAACCCCAGATGCTGTTGCAGCATCCCCCAATAGCGTCGGAGGTGGTTGCCATAAATCCCAGCTTCTGTAGGTGCATTTTGCAACAGTTCCTCCAGAGTTACACTGTACATCTGGAGATAAGAGAACGCCTGCCCGAGCAAATAGGGATGCCCTCCTACCATATCCATAAGTTGTGTAACCTGCGCCAAATCCCAAGTCAAACCATATTTTTCTGCTAAATTCTGTACCTGTTCTGGTGTAAACTCTCGTAACTCTACGGCTACACCTACGTTGAACGGAGACTCATTAACATTCAATTTTACGTAGACTTCCGTTGAGTGAATAACTACCAAGCGTAGCTTTTTCCAAATATGACGAGTTTTCGCATCTTCGTGCCAAGCACGTAGCAGTCCTAAAAACTCTGTTGCTACAGGATGAGGGAAAACTCGCTCCACTTCATCCAAGCAGAGAACTATTGGGGTTTCTGAGTGTTTTAATAAATACTGTTCAAAATAAGTACTGCAATTTGCCTTACTAGTAGAATATTCTTCATCCCAGTAATCAGCAAGTTGATTTGGCATTCCCAAACGTTCACCGACGCTGACACAAAACCACTGTAAAAATTTATCTAAGTTGCTAAAATGAGTTTTTTCTTCAGCATAATGTAGGTTCAAGCGCACTATTTTGTATCCCTTTCGTGATACTAATTGGGGTAGAACCTTATCCATTAATGAAGTTTTACCCATTAACCCAGGAGCTTTAATCCGCAGCAACGCGCCGGATTGGCATAGTGCCTGTTGACAAATCGATTCAATCGGAGGACGTTCAACATAAATAAAATCCTCGATTTCTGATTCATTTGGACAGGTTACAAAGCTAACTTCTGGTGGCTGCTTATTCTCTATCACAGTTGTATCGTTGCTTCCATTTGAATTATGGTCGGCGATCGCTTTCCAATCCAGTCCCAACCTGTCACAAATTTCTTGAAAATTTAGACAGTCTACGGGTTTACCATTAAGAAAATTACTAACGGTAGCAAGAGAAAGCCCTAATTCTTCAGCCAAATCTTTTTGGCGTGGATAACGCTGGCGTTGTACGGCTACTTTAACTCGGTCGATAAATTCTTTACCTACTTTAACAGAGCGCGGCATAACTGGGTTTTTTCAGCAAGATGCTCCGATTATAGAGCTGGGAACCATCTCTACACGGCAACTCAGTAATAAGTCAGTTACAAGTTATCAATCACTAGAAAATCGCTTCTAGTTGCTCCTGCCAATGCCTGAGAGATTGGGGCGCGGTACTACATTTTCAGAAGAAGTAGCAAGTGTTACACATAGTTGCACCATCTGGCTCATGCAACAACGCTTTCAGTAGCCAGTGGAGTCAATGGCACTTCGTCTTTATAGCATCAGTCAGGCGATTGCATAAAGGTACTGCCCCTTGGGAGATTGCCCGACTAAACGCACTGTGATAGCAGTGATATCAAATCGCTGTCTAGCCTCAGACAGCACTAAAAAGCGATTCAATCCCTAAATGTCATAACAAAATTCCCGCAGCGTAGTCACTGATCGCGTCAGTCCAAGCCTTAAAAGTCTTTCTAGGTACTCATCAGGAGTTGATGGTGGATTTTTGAGAGTGCTTCTATGTTTTTTGGCTGCTTGACAAACCTCTGCTGGGTAATGGTCAATCAAATGTAGGATAAATTCATCTGGGTGCTGGGATTCAATGCCATATGGTGCAAGAGCTTGATCTGGAAAATCCTTAAGGTTGAAAGTGACTATCACCGAGGCATTACATCGAATCGCAGCAGCAAGGACATGGCGGTCATCTGGATCTGGGAGGATAAGACCAGGAATTAATGCTTCATAACCTGTCACGAGACAATCTCGGACATGGGTATTCATCAGATTTTTGGTTCTGGTGAGTTGTTCAATTGTTAAATCAGGACGTTCTTTGAGAACATTTCGTATCCACTCCGAATGAATCTCTTGGGTCCATCGCGCTCTAAATAAGTCAGTGAGCGCAAGCCACATCAGAAAATCCCTGAGCGGCGCTGGGTATAAAACGCAGGCATCATAAATAGCCGTAAAATTAGACATGATCTTCACTCTACTAGCAGTAGGCTAGTAGTCCGCTCAGTCATATCCCATATTGAGTTCTTGAGCTTGAGCAGCAAGTTCCTCAAGAGTCTGCATTCGTTTAGCATCAATCCGGTTTTTGTAGTCCATTAAATCTTGATAACGTACTCGCCGACGTGTCCCAACTTTACGGAACGGAATTTCTCCAGACTCCAATAAATCCACTAAATAAGGGCGAGAGACATTTAGGATATCAGCAGCTTCTTGGGTAGTGAGTTCCTTCTTGACAGGGATAAGCGTCACAGCATTCCCAAGAGCCATCTGCGCCAAAATATCAACGAGCAGACGAAATGCAGACGCTGGTATCGTTACTGTTTCACTCTTTCCCGAATGCAAAAGAACCGTCAGAGTGGGGTCAGTCGTCTTATCCTGTACATAGGATGCCAAAGCTTGACTACTAGCTTGTGCCAGAGTTGTGTCTTCTTCTGTAGGTGCAACACATCCAATTGTTTGGTGAGTATTAAGTGCCATAAATACTAGAGAGTCATTGTTTGATATCAAATTGCGCCCCGCGTTATTCACTTATGATAGTTCTCATTCAAAATGAGCGCAATAAACGAAATGAGCGAAAACGCAGAATCGTTGATATCACCAGCTTGATAGCAACGATTCACCTTACCGGGGAGTATACAAGCGAGTGCAGACTTAATGAAAGCGATTCAGTACAACCGCTTTCATGGACAGTACATTAATCACCACGTCAACTGGTAGCTGCTATAAAATACTTAATTAAGGTGGGGCGGAATCTGAAGCGGTGTCAGTACCATTTTGATGGCGATCGCATCGAGTCATTGAAAGTGACAAAATACAGAGACACCAGAGGCGTGGGAGTGGATGAGTACAATAAGGTATTTGATGTGATTGATACGATCTGTGCTAAAGGGAAGCGGGATTATGCCTTATTTCTGCTGCTTTGGGCAAACGTCCTGCGTAGGGGAGAGGTTGCAAAGTTAAGAGTGGGGGATTTCGATTATCACGAAAACACGTTAACTGTCTATGGGAAGGGTAAGGGCAATGATTCTACCAGGATTGATTTAAATCCTTTTGTTGCAGAGGCATCGCCGAAAAATTGCATCAGTTGGGTCAAATTTCCCAAGTATTATGTGTCACACACCAACCTCTGGTTGCAGCAATGGCAGACCGACATTTCCGGGTCGATAAGCAAGTGATCACTTCAGACACAGGTAATAAAACAAACAACGGGCATCCTGAGCAGCGTACTGTTGTCCGAGTCACATCCTTGGATAATTTAACTAAGCGCCGAGAAGAATTGGCACAGTTAGCTGGTGGGAAGTCGGCACAGGAGGCGATCGCTTTTGCTGAGTCTTTGTTGACGCAAGCAGCGAATCACCGACGACAAAGTTGAATTATAGCGGTTCTCGTAACGTTAAAGTTGTGGTAAGGACACTCAGCGTGATCGCTACTTTCGTTAAAGCTGTGGTAAGGACAACAACTGCGATCCCTACTAACGTTAAAGCTGTGGTAAGGACAACAACTGCGATCGCTACTAACATTAAAGCGATCAGCTACACCATTTCCCTTTAATGCAATACGGTTCAGTTAAGGTTGATGTGTAAAAAATCATGTGTGTAGAGACGCGCCATGGCGCGTCTCTACATTGTGTTCCTGATAAGGATTCTGGTCTTATCTGAACGGTATTGGGTTATAAACCCCAGGCTAATAACGAAAGTCGTCTCAAGACGACTGAATAAAGAATTTAGTCCACTTTCACTTTGCACTACCAACGCCATCGCACAGATGCTTGTCATTCTCAGTTACACTTGGATTATTCTGCAAATAAGGGCGTACCCAATCGCAACCGCGCACCATTAAATTATCTAAATCCAAATTCCACAAAATTACTGTGCTGTCTTCACTGCCAGAAGCCAAGGTTTTGCCATCCGGGCTAAATGCCACGCTAATGACCGACTCGCTATGCCCAGTCAGGGTTGGCGAAGGGTTGCCTGTTGCCACATCCCAGAGTTTGATCGTCTTGTCATCACTGCCAGAAGCCAAGGTTTTGCCATCCGGGCTAAATGCCACGCTATAGACCCGCTCGCTATGCCGAGTCAGGGTTTGCGAAATTTTGCCTGTTGCCACATCCCAGAGTTTGATGGTGTTGTCCCAACTGCCAGAAGCCAAGGTTTTGCCATCCGGGCTAAATGCCACGCTCCAGACCTCAGAACTATGCCCAGTCAGGGGTTGCGAAATTTTGCCTGTTGCCACATCCCAGAGTTTGATGGTGTTGTCATCACTG